>JAUHZH010000254.1 GCA_030426065.1 Gammaproteobacteria bacterium | reverse complement strand
ACCCTTTTGGTGCCACCGGTTCAAGGTTACTGACATCAGCGATGCGACGATTGCGTCAATCCGGTGGTCAATACGCCCTGATATCAGCTTGTGCAGCAGGCGGATTGGGTTCTTCCATTTTATTACAACGTGAGGTGTGATCATGGCCAGTTTTAAAGTCAAAAAAGAAAACAGCATCGCCACCATCACCATGGACCAGCCTGGATCTGAAGTCAACACCTTGTCGGTTGCCATGCTGGGCGATTTCAGTGCCCTGCTGGATGACATTGAAAATGACAACGACATCAAAGCAGCGGTCCTGACTTCGGGCAAAGACAATTGTTTCATTGCCGGTGCCGACATCAAAGACTTGATCGGCATTGAAGACTCTAAAGAAGTTGAACAACTGTCCCGCGATGGCAATGCCATTTTGATGCGCCTATCGAAATTGAAAAAACCCGTCATTGCTGCCATCAACGGCGCTTGTTTGGGTGGCGGTTTGGAAGTGGCCATGGCATGTCATTACCGCATCGCCACCACTGACAAGAAAACCGTGTTTGGCCTGCCAGAAATGAAACTGGGCTTGCTGCCCGGTGGCGGGGGCACCCAGCGTTTGATCAAGCTGACCAACCTGCGTTACGGTTTGGACTGTTTGTTAACGGGTAAAAACATTTACCCTTTCAGCGCCAAAAAAGCCGGTTTGATTGATGCATTGGTTCACAAAGAAGGCCTGTACCAGGCCGCTTTGCGCATTGCTGCTCAACCGGTTAGAAGGAAAGCCAAGAAACAAGGTTTGGTTGACAAAGCCTTGATGACATCCGCCGGTCGCAATTTTGTCCTGAAAAAGGCCCGCGAAACGGTGATGCGCAAAACCCGTGGTAATTACCCAGCACCTTTAAAAATTCTGGATTGTGTCGAAACCGGCTTGAATTATGGCTTGGAAGCGGGCCTTGAAGCCGAAGCCGTTGGTTTTGGTGAACTGCACGCCACACCGGCCTGTAAAAACCTGATTGGCTTGTTTTTGGCCATGCAGGACAACAAAAAACTGAAGAACAACAACAAAACAGAGAATGTCGATGGATTGACCATGATCGGCGCCGGTTTCATGGGTGCTGGCATCACAGAAGTTTCCATCAAGAATGGCTACGATGTGATATTAAAGGACATCTCTGAACAAGGCCTGGCCAATGCCTTGAAAACCATTTGGTCAGACTTCACCAAAATGGTCAAGAAAAAGGCGATGGGTGCGGTTGAACGCGATCGTTTGATGTCGCACATCAAAACCACCACCCTTGACGATGACATCAATGATTCAGACTTGATCATCGAAGCGGTTTTCGAAGACATTGAACTCAAGCAAAAGGTATTGGCTGACGTCGAAGCCCGTTGCAAGAAATCAACCGTGTTCGCCACCAACACTTCTTCATTGCCTTTGGCTGACATCACTGCGAAAGCGGCTCACCCGCAAAATGTGGTTGGCATGCACTATTTCTCTCCTGTGCCCAAGATGCCATTACTTGAACTGATTGTCACCGACAAAACATCCAAGAAGGCGCGTCAAATGGCCACCAATGTTGGCATCAAACAAGGCAAAACAGTAATCACAGTCAAAGACGGCCCTGGCTTTTATACCACCCGCGTTCTTTCGGCTTTGACCCACGAAGCGATTCAAGTGTTGCACGATGGGGCAGCGATAGAAGACGTCGACTCGGCGATGAAAGACTGGGGTTTCCCGGTTGGACCCTTGGCTTTGATGGATGAAGTTGGCATCGATGTGGGGGCACACATTGCCCGCGGTGCTTTGGGCGATTTGTTCGTGAACCGTGGCATAGAACAAGACAACACGGTACAGAAACTGGCTGACGCCAAGCTGTTTGGTCGCAAATCAGGCCAAGGTTTCTACAACTACCCGAAAAAAGGCCGCAAATCGGTCAACAAAGACATCTATGCTTACTTTGGTGGCGAAGAACGAAAAACCATGTCTAAAAAGGACATCCAAAACCGCATTGGTCTGATATTCGTCAATGAGTGTATTTTGTGTTTGCAAGAAGGCATTTTGTTCTCAGCCAAAGACGGTGATTTGGCCGCCATATTGGGCTTGGGCTTCCCTCCCTTCACAGGCGGACCTTTCAGCTTTGTTGATGCCACCGGCGCATCCAACGTATTATCAACGTTGAAAGACTTGGAAAAACAACACGGCTTGCGGTTCAAACCCGCCGACTTGCTGGTCAAGCACGCCGAATCAGATCAACCCTTTGTTTAATCCATTATCACCAAGGCACATCATTGTGCCTTGGTGATTTTGTAGAATCAGTTTGGTCGTACTTAGGGCGCATTCAAATCCTTTTGCTATGCTGTGAGCAAAGTTTCACCGTCATACCGACGCAGGTCGGTATCTAGGAAAAGAGAATCAGCTCCTGTCTTCAAATGACCCAAATCACACTGTGATGTTTGCTGCGGTCGTTGCCGAATCGGCCCAGGCCGCCCTCTCTTGCTTCGCAATTCACCTTGCCTGCTCACATGACACACCTACATCCATGTAGTCAATCTGGACTCCGGCCTTCGCCGGAGTGACGAAGAGTGAAGCGTTTCAAAAGGAGTAGCAGTGTATCAAGAAACTTAATTGGAGTGACGGTAGTAAGGTCATTCAGGACACGCAAGGGTTCCATTGAAATTTTGACACAGCACTTGGATTAACCGTTCGGTGAACAGTGGTGCGTCTTTTTGGTCCAGGTGGGAACTGTCGGGCAAATCAAAGCCAGACAAAGCGGGCCAGTCTTTGAAATGCACAGCCTGTAACCCGGCATCGGACAAAAGATCCCAATACTGTGCTTTGGGGTAATTGGCTTCATCCAATTGCCAGTGCCCCTTATCAGTGGGCATGCGGATCAACACCACCGAACCACCACGCTTTTCGATTGAATCAACGGCTTGTTTCAAACGTACCATTTGTTCATCCCAGGTGGCCAAACTCATGGCCGGTTGCTCTTGGTAGTTTTGCCGTTTTTGTTCAACAAAATGAGTGACCAACTGAGTCAAATCTTGCTCACTGTAATCCCCCGATTTGGACAAGTCCAAATGTTCAACGACATAAAAAGGTGCTTTCCTTTGCTCATCACTGAATGCGAATGTGACCCAATCAGACAAGCGCAATGTGGGGTGAAGCAAGCGCCATTTCGATTGCAACCAAGCGCTGATGTAAGCATCCATGCTTTTATAGAAACTGGCTTCATTTTGGAAGTACCGATTGTTCGGTGCCTGCATGTCCCAATAAACCGGCTCCAATGATTGGGCCACGATGGACAACCACACCACGCCTTTGAACGACTGATCTTGTGCCAAAGCTTCTAAAGTCGCCATGGGGTACTGACCATTCAATGTCAGTTCCATCACCTCTTTTTCAGGGAATCTTTGACGCACCACATCTGTATCCAGTCCGAGCTGTGCCCTGGATGCACCTAAAATCACCAAAGCATCGGAGTTGTTTTGAACCCGGGCGCGGTAATGTGACCACAGGTCCTTATCTGACTCGATTGACGGTTGGTGGCCAGCGTGTTTCAAATATGCTTCATAGCCCCAAACACTGACCACCAACAAAACCAAAAACAAACTCACTGTTCGACCCCAATGGTTTTCAGAATTGGAAATAGATGAAAGCATCTGAACCTCCCGAAGCCAAAACAAGCAAAACCACAAGCAACCACAACAACACAGCCCTGAGCCACCAAGGCGAGCCCTGAATCACTGCCGTGATCAATCGATCTCGCAGCAACCACTGTACCACCATCATTGCGGCAAAAACTGAAACCACAACCCAAGTCCAAGCATCCCAGTTCAAAGACCAGGCAGCCTCAGCATTCAAGCCCAACATGGCTGAAAACAAATCGCTGACTTGGCCCATGTGTTCTGCCCTGAACACGACAAAAGCCGACATCACGCACAGAAAGGTCAACAGCGACAAAAACCATCGACCGATGGACGATACAAGCCAATTGGGCCAACTCAGACCTTTC
>JAUHZH010000253.1 GCA_030426065.1 Gammaproteobacteria bacterium | reverse complement strand
ACATTTCAATCTGCAAGTCATTGTCAACACCGCGACCGATGGTTTTGGTTGGCGACTGATCGGTCATGGTTTGGTGCTGATCACCCACTTGCAAAGACATTTCCCTCACATTGACCGGCATCTTGATGTCGAGTGCCGATGTGATGCGGGTGATTTGACTGACGTCTTGCTGCCAAAGGATTTCGATGATTTCCACCGCCAACAGCTTGCCTTTGACTTTGGTTTTACCCAATGACCGCTGATCCAGACTGGGCGGCAACAAACAGTGTTCGAATGTGGCAGAATTGGTGATGATTTGCCCTTTTTTGGCAAACCCCGTCATCCGTGCCGCCACATTCACCGCATCACCAAAAACATCACCGTCTTCCTCAATGACTTTGCCATAGTGGTAGCCCACACGGATGCTGATGGGATGGTTGCCGAGAACGAAATTACCACTGACTGCATTCTGCATGTCGACAGCGGCCAACATGGCGTGATTGGCTTTGGGGAAAACACACATGATTTCATCCCCTATGGTTTTGACCAGTTCACCTTGGTGCTTTTCTGCTTCCACCAACAACACATCCAAAACAGAGGCAATAGCGGTTCGAGCCGCTTCATCGCCATGTTTTTCAAAAAGTGCCGTGCTGTCAGCAATGTCAGCAAAAAGGATACACAATTCAGCCATTCAGTTTGATCAGTCCTTCTAAGATTTGTTGTTTGTCTGGCAAGACCATTTTCGCCGCATCGGCCAATGGGGTAAAACTGTCTGCACCCGCGATTAAATCAACAATCAGTTTACCTTTTTTGCGCGCATTGTTCAAATCACAAAGAAGGGTGATGACACCTTCACCCAAACAAGCTGATCGGCGCCCTTCATCAACCACCAAAACACGATCAAACTGACTGGCCCAAGATTGGATGGCCGTGCCATTCAAAGGTTGCAGCCAACGCAAATCCATGACCGTGACTTTGGTTTGGTGAGTGTCTTCAAACATCTTAGCAGCTGCCAAGCTCATGGGCACTCCGTTGCCGTATGTAATGATCAGTATGTCGCCGCCCTCGTGGTACAAGCGCGGTTCGCCCAAAGCCACGTATTCACCTGGCTCGGGGTAAGGAAAGTTCCATTCACCGTCCCCTTCTTCATGCAAATCTTTGTGCATGTAAAGGGCAATCGGCTCAAGAAAAAGAGATACGCGGCCGTTAACTTTGGACAATGCTGTTAAGGTCCTCATCATCATCACGGCATCATCCGCTCGGGAAGGACAGGCCACGGTCACCCCTGGAATGTCACGAATCGCCGCAATGGAGTTGTCATTATGGAAGTGACCACCAAAGCCCTTCTGGTAGCCCAATCCGGCAATTCGCACCACCATGGGATTGGCGTATTGGCCGTTTGAGAAGAACTGTAAAGAAGCCGCTTCTCCTCGGATTTGATCACAGGCGTTGTGAAAATAAGCCAAATACTGAATTTCTGGCACAGGTAATTGGCCCATGTAGCTGTATCCTTGTGCCAATCCCAAAATGGTTTGTTCATCAAGCAAGGTGTTGAACACCCGTTTGGCTGAAAAGTTTTTAAACAACTGTTTGGTGATCGTATAAACACCCCCTTTCTGGGCCACGTCTTCACCAAATAATATCATCTCCGGGTATTTGAGCATCAAATCATGCAACCCTTTGTTGATTTGCACCGCCATGTGCTTGGCTGGTTGGCGTTCTGGCAAGGCTTTTTCTGAACCGAACAAGGCCACCCTTTGCTCAGGATCAACGGTTCTTGCCGCTTCTTGGTAAACCGTCTGTTCATCCTGGGGTGCCAATGGCGCCATCACTTCATCCAGATCTTGGATTTTGGTTTGCTGGTGCGCACTTTCGGCTTTTTCCATGCATTCAAGGTGAATGGCTTGATACCAATCAAGCACTTCTTCGGCACTCATCAGGCCATGGTTCATGACACTGGCTGCCGACTTGAGCAAGGGGTCGAGCGCTTCGGCCGCTTCCAATTCTTCTAATTTGCGGTAATCGACTTCAAAATCAGTCCCCGCATGCCCCATCAATCGGGTGGTTCTCAAATGCAAGAAGACAGGCTTGCGTTCCTGGCGGCAAAAGTCCACTGCCCTTTTGACCTGTTGGTATCCCGTTTCCAAATCCAGTCCATCGGCTTGAAAATACTGCATGCCTGGACGATGCCTGAAACTCGACTTGATCCAGTCGTCAGGTGTTTTCACAGAGATGCCGATGCCGTTGTCTTCACAGACAAACAAGACCGGCACTTTCAGACCCTGAAAAGCGGCCCACGACGCGGCATTGAATGCCCCTTGGGCCGTCGAATGGTTAGCAGATGCGTCGCCAAAATTACACAGCACAATGGCGTCATCAGGAACCGGAATCCTGGCTTTTGATCGTTGAGCCAACTCAATTCCCAAGGCACAACCCACGGCTTTGGGCAAGTGAGATGCAATGGTAGATGTTTGGGGAATCACCCACAAGGGTTTGGAGCCCCAAACTTTGTGTCGTCCACCGGATGCTGGATCGCTTTGGGCCGCAGCAAATGACAAGCAAGTGTCCCATATGGGGTCAGTCCCTGGCACGTGTCGAGACCGCTCCATCATCAAACCAGCTGAACGGTAATGCAAAAAAGCAGGGTCTGAATGTCGCACCAATCGGCCCAACATGGCATTGCCTTCATGGCCTGAGGAACCGATGGTGTAAAACACTTTGTTCTGTAATTTCAATATCCGAGCCATCAAATCCAACTGACGCGACCTCAGTTGTGATTCGAACAACTCTTTGAGCACCACTGGATCCAAACCTTGTTGTGCCAGTGTGGTTTTGGGAGAGGTTACTTGGTGATTTTTGACAAAGGCAATGAAATTGTCATCAACCACTTGTGCGCGGTTGATGACTTTTGATTTGTTGCTGGTCATGATGATTAAAAAGCGTTTTTACCAGTCAACTCACGACCGACCACCAATTGGTGAATGGTTTCTGTGCCTTCATAGGTGATCACACTTTCCAAATTCAGCATGTGTCTGATCGCCACATGTTCTGTGGTGATGCCTGCACCACCCAACATGTCCCTGCACTCACGGGCGATGTCTATGGCCATGCGCACATTGTTCCACTTGGCCATCGAAATCTGAGTGGGTTGCAACTGGCCAGATTCTTTTAACTGAGACAAACGCAAAGCCAGTAACTGGGCAGTGGTGATGCGACGCGACATGTCCGCCAGTTTTTGCTGGATGATTTGATTTTCATTCAATGAACGTTCAAACAAAATGCGTTCTTCCGTGTAATCCAACACTTCTTGTAAACAAGCCTGAGCACAACCAATGGGTCCCCAAGAAATACCATACCGTGCATTCGACAAACAGCTCAACGGGCCTTTCAGACCTTTTACATTGGGCAAGCGGTTGGCATCTGGTACGCGGACATTGTCAAAGAACAAAGCGGATGTCACTGATGCACGCAGTGACATTTTTCTTTTGATCACTTCGGTGTCGAAACCTGGCATGTCTTTTTCAATCAAAAAACCCTGGATGCCATCTTCAGTGTTTGCCCAAACAATGGCCACATCTGCAATGGAACCATTGGTGATCCACATTTTTGATCCATTGATGATCCAATCGTCACCGTCTTTTTTGGCGTGGGTTTTCATCGATGCCGGATCAGAACCGGCATGCGGTTCAGTCAAACCAAAACACCCAATCACTTCGCCTCGTGCCATCGGTGGCAACCAACGCTGTTTTTGCGCTTCGCTTCCAAAGGCATCAATGGGGAACATACACAAAGAACTTTGCACCGATGCAAAACTCCGCAAACCTGAATCACCGCGTTCCAATTCTTGGCATATCAATCCATATGAAGTGTAGCTGAGTCCGGCACAGTCATACCCTTGGATGGTGCTGCCAAACAGACCCAAATCAGCCATCTCTGGAATCAAATCCATTGGAAACTCATGTTGATCAAAAGCTTCCCCAATGATGGGCAGTACCCGCTCATCGACCCAGCGGCCCACCGACGCTTGAACCATCAATTCTTCTTCACCCA
>JAUHZH010000252.1 GCA_030426065.1 Gammaproteobacteria bacterium | reverse complement strand
GGCCATGTTCTTATGATCACCATCGAGAGAACCACCAAGGAAACTGAAATCAAGTTGTCATTGGACATCAACGGCGACAAAACCCAATCTTCAATCAGCACTGGATTGCCCTTTTTCGATCACATGCTGGATCAGTTGGCTTCGCATGCGGGTTGGTGTTTGCAACTGGAAATGAAAGCCGACACCGAAGTCGATGATCACCACGGCATCGAAGACGCAGCGATCTGTTTGGGTGAAGCCTTTTACCAAGCGTGGAAAGCCAACAGTCCCAATGCCCGTTACGGCCAGCGTTTGTTGCCCATGGACGAGGCCTTGACCCTGTGTGCTGTGGACCTGTGTGGTCGTGCTTACAGCATTTGTGATTTGCCTTTTTCTCAAAGCACGGTCGGTGGCATTTACACCGAAATGTGGACTCACTTTTTCTACAGCTTTGCCATGAACGCCAAAATCACATTGCACATCAAAAACATGTATTTTTCTAATAATCACCACTTGGTGGAAGGGGCGTTCAAAGCCTTGGCCTATGCTTTGAAAGAAGCATTGCAGCCCACCGATTCCGAAGCCACAACCAAAGGGGTGTTGTGAGATGAGTCAAGAAAATAGCCCAGGCGTGAACAGGCTGGGAGTCAAGGTGGCCATCATTGATTTGGATTCTGGCAATTTATTGAGTATCCAAACAGCCGTGCAAACCGCAGGGTTTGACATGCAAGTGGTACAAAAGCCAGATCAGTTAGATCAAGACGTCAATGTGTTGTTGATGCCGGGTCAAGGCCGGTTTGCTTTTGTGGTGGATCAGATTGACACGCTTGGCTGGCGGAAAGTCATACTGGATTGGGTTGGGGCTGGTCGAAAGTTGATTGGCATTTGTGTGGGGATGCAGGTGTTGTTTGAATCCAGTGATGAAGACCCAGATGCCAAAGGGTTGGCCTTGCTTTCTGGGAAAGTTCAGAGGCTCAGGCACCCCAAAGCGCCGATGGTGGGTTGGGCCAAGCTCAATTCTTACAAGTTGTCGATGCAAGATCAGTTCGCCTATTTTGTTAATTCCTATGCCGCACCTGACAGTGATTACTGCACCGCCAAAGTGGTTTACGGTGATTTGTTTTGTGCAGCGGTTCAGAAGAACAACTTGTACGGATTTCAGTTTCACCCTGAAAAATCAGGTGCATTTGGTCGGGCTTTGATAGCCCATGTGTGTGAACAATGATAAGGAACAGAAACATGTTAGACAACAACAAAACATACGCTTCTGATTTGATACCGCGACTGATTCCTTGTTTGGATGTGGCCTTGGGCCGTGTCGTCAAAGGTGTCAACTTCAAAGGGCTGGTTGACATGGGTGATCCCGTTGAACTGGCTCAAAAATATGAACAACAAGGTGCCGATGAGATTGTCTTTCTGGACATCAAGGCCAGTGTGGACAACCAGCAGTCGGCTTTGGATATGGTGTACCAAGTGGCGACCCACTTGAGCATCCCATTTGCAGTCGGTGGTGGCATCAAAACCATTGAAGACGTTGATCGATTCTTTCATGCCGGGGCAGACAAAGTGACTTTGAACACCGCTGCCGTGCAAAACCCGGCACTGATCAGTCAAATTTCAACCAAATACGGTTCGCAGAGCATCGTCGTAGCAGTTGACGTAAACAAGAATGAACAAGGTGAGTTGGCGATATACACCCACGGTGGCAGCCAACTGGCGGACGTGGCATACCAAGCCTGGATTGATGAGGTGGTGGATCGCGGTGCCGGGGAAATCTTGCTCACGGCGATGCACAAAGACGGCACCGGATCGGGATTCGATTGCGAATTGCTTTCCAGTTTTGGGCCCAACTTCCCAGTCCAAGTGATTGCTTCAGGTGGTGCCAAAGGACCACAAGATTTTGTCGATGCGATTGCCGCCGGTGCCGATGCCGTTCTGGCCGCTGGATTGTTTCATCGCGGTGAATACACCGTCGGTGAAATCAAAGACTATTTAATTCAAAACAACATCAGAATCAGGAAATAACATGCTGATACCCTCTATAGATTTGATGGATGGCAAGGCCGTTCAATTGCAACAAGGTGAAAAAAAGATCATTGAACGCGAAGACGTTTTCGCCCTTTTAGAAGAGTTTTCATTGTTTGGCGAAGTGGCCATCATTGATTTGGACGCCGCCATGGGCAAAGGCTCAAACCGTGAGCTGATTGAGCGCATGTTGCGGGTCAGGCCCTGTCGTGTCGGTGGTGGCATCCGTGATTTGAAAACCGCCAAAGCCTATTTGGCTGCCGGTGCCACCAAGATCATCCTGGGCACTTCGGCCAAAGAAGATTGGGTCGACAAGCTGCCCACGGGTTCCTTGATTTTTGCCATTGATGCCAAAGGTGACTACCTGACCACACACGGTTGGCAAGAAACCCAAGACATCAAGGTCCAAGACATCGTGGCTGATTGGAGCAGCCGGTGCAGTGAATTTTTATACACCCAGGTGTTAAAGGAAGGGATGATGCAGGGCATAGACCAGCCTCGCATTGAAGCCGTGATAAAAGCTTCAAAAGTCCCTGTAACTGTAGCAGGTGGCATCACCGAATATGAAGATTTGCAATGGATCAACCAAAAAGGTGCCAATTCTCAAATCGGCATGGCCATTTATTCGGGTCACATGAAACTGGACCAGGCTTTCTTGTCATTGGTCGACTTTGAAAAAGCCCCTTTGATCCCAACGGTGGTTCAAGATGTGGATTCGGGCAAGGTGTTGATGATGGCGTACTCATCTCCCGAATCGTTACAAAAAGCGTTGTCTGAGCGCAAAGGTGTTTACTATTCTCGCTCCCGACGTGAACTCTGGACCAAAGGGTTGACCAGCAACTACACCCAGGAATTGATTCAAGTGGATGTCGATTGTGACGGAGACACCCTGCTGTTTTTTGTCAAGCAAACCGGCAACGCTTGTCACTTCGATCGCTACAGTTGCTTTCCCAGTCAGCGCAACGAGTACACACTGGATTATTTGAACCAGGTTTTTGATGAACGATTGGCTGAAAAGAACGAAAAGCCCTCATTCACGCAACAACTGTTTGCCTCTGGTGAACTGCAGGCAGAAAAATTGCGCGAAGAGTGTGAAGAACTGATCGAAGCCACTGAACGCAATCACGTCCGTTGGGAAGCGGCCGATTTGTTGTTCTTCACTTTGGTGATGGCCAAAGCCAAAGGCGTGACGTTCAATGAATTGGTCAATGATTTAAGGAGTCGTAACAATGCACGCTGAGGGCTTCAAGAAGCATGTGATCAAAGCGGCGGATTATGTCAGGCCAGCCATGAAAAACAACCAACAGGTTGCCGAGACAGTGGCAAAAATATTGTCTGACATCAAGGCCGAAGGTGATGTGGCGGTTGATCGTTGGACAGAGCAAATTGATGGCAGAAAAGCGGGCCATATTCAGCTCAAACCATTTGATGAATATGATTTGAGCGATGAATTAAAGGCATCGATTCAATTTGCTTACCAGCGCATTAAAAACTTCTGTCAGTTTCAGGCCAAACACTTGAACAACGATCAGTTCAGTGATGACATCGGCGAATTTGGTTACATTTTCCAACCGATTGAACGCATCGGCGCCTACATCCCGGGTGGTCAATTCCCCTTAATTTCCACTGCGCTGATGACATTAACGCCAGCTCAAGTGGCTGGTTGTCCTGTGCGTGTGGCTTGTTCGCCTTCAGATCACCCGGCTTTGTTGGCGGCAGCCAGTTTGGCAGGTGCCACCGAGTTTTTGCATTTGGGTGGTGCCCAAGCGATTGGTGCTTTGAGCTTTGGCTACAAAAAAACCGCGCCGGTGAGTTTGGTGGTTGGGCCGGGCAATGCCTATGTCAATCAAGCCAAAGCCCAAATCCAAGGCCGCACCGCCATTGACACACTGGCCGGTCCCAGTGAATTGCTTATTTATGCCAATCAGGTGCGCAACCCCGAATGGTTGATGCTTGATGCATTGGCCCAAGCTGAGCATGACGCCAATGCAGTGAGTGTGGTTGTCAGTGAATCTGAGCAACTGTTAGATAACCTTTACA
>JAUHZH010000251.1 GCA_030426065.1 Gammaproteobacteria bacterium | reverse complement strand
CAAATTGCTCACCTTCAATCGAAGTCACTTCGTGAAGGAAGTGCCCTTCACTGAGTTGAACATGCGGTAAAGCCAAAACCCTTGGGACATCATTGCGCCTTTTTGCAAGAGGCATCCCCCTGCTTTTCTTGGTCCAGTAAGTTGTAATTTTCTGGGTAATCAGCATAACACTTAATATTTATCAAACCGTTATCAGTCGAAAAGAGCGCAGAACCCATTTTCCCTCATGAATTCACTCTATTGAAAAGCTCGAACCAGCGGGCTATTTGAGTCAAGTAGGATGGGCACTGCCCATCACAAACAATTGTATAAGTTACCAAATCTTGATGGGCGGAGCCCATCCTACAATACTTTTTTTATCCGCACCTGATAACAAGTCTGTCATAACACCCAATCTATAGCGATTCGCTTCACGGCCGGTTGTCGGTGTCACCGTCTTCATCACCATTATCTTGGTCTTCGTCTTCGTCGCCGGAGCCTAGCAGGCCTTCGAGCAGGGCCCGTTGTTGGGCTTTTTTGCGGGCGCGGCGTTTTTGTTTTTCGGTCATTTCTGGTGAATCTGCACCTTCGTTGCTGCCTGATTCTGATTGTTGGTTTTTGTTTTTGCGTTTTTTGTCCTTGCCTTTTTTATCGTTATCTGTGCCGAGCAATTGATCGAACAGGTCTTGTTTGAGTTCTTCTTTTTTCTCTTCAATCTTTTCTTTTTGCGATTCAAGGATCAACTCTTTCACATCGATGCTGATTTCGGGCTCCAGAAGGTTGCCTGACAGTGCCACAGGGATGCGCAGGTTCAATAGCTTCTTGTAATCATCACTGAGCACACCTTCAGGGATGTTGGTCAACATCGGTTTGATGGTGCCTCGGATGGTTTGGGCGTCGAGGTCAATTGACACTTGGCCTTTTACATCAAAATAAGGGGATGTCAATTTCAGCCTTTGGGTGGTCAAAACGCCCTGCTCGACCGAAGCATCCACTTCCATCAGACCAAAGGCTGTTTTGAGCTCCTTGGTTTGTGACACGGCTTCTTGGTTGCCGAGCAGTGACAAGCTTTTTTGGATGATGTCAAACACATCAATACCAACAATGTCACCGTCAGTTAATCGGTAATGCAACTGACCATGAGCGGTTTTGAATGGTCGTTCACTGAAAGGCTCATCTATGGACAAATCAGCGTTCAATTGACCCAAGCCCGTCATGTATTCAGAGCCCATCAAATCAGTCAGCATCCCGCCTGCTTGAATGTCCGCCATGCGGTGGCTGACGTGGAGGCGATTGTTTTTTTGTTGCGGCTTAAGCTTGATCTCTGTTTTAATCAAACCTTGATAAAAATCGGCCTCCAAGGGTTGGACTGAAAAGTCAGGACCTTGGGTGGCCAAATTCAAAGTGATGTTATCCAAGGTCAAACCGGCAAACTTCAGCTGCCCAATCGCCACACGGCCGTTCAATCGACCATAGTCCAATGCGGCACCTGGTCCAGTTTGGCCTTTTGTATTGGCATCATTCGATTGGGGGATGTAGGGGTTGGCATCAAAAGCATCCATCGACAAATCAAACGTCCCTTTCATTTGTGACAGATCATTGATGTTCACAGCACCTTTGAGCGCATATTCGTCCAAATTGACCGACAAGTCATTGATCGACAGTTGCCCCCCCTTCAATGACCATTTCGCTTGTCCTGACAATTCGTTGTTGGCTTCATTCACCAAAGGTGCATCCAAAGCGCTTAAAAATTCATCAAGATCGAATGGGTTCAATTCCAGGCTGCCTGACAAGGCCATGTCACTGGTGACATTTTGGCCCGCCAAAGACGTGCTGATGGCCATGGGCCCCAATGATGCGCTCAAGCGTTCAAAAGCCAAGGTTTCTTTGGCCAAATCCAGGGTGCCGGGTTCATCTGCAGCAATTTGTAAGGGCAATTTCGATGCCGCAGACAAACGGCCATCAAATTGCAGGGTGTTGAAGTGTATTCGCATGCCCTGGTCATTGAGGGCATTGTGCAGGACAAAATTCACATCCAAGTCACCATTCAATCCTTCGTTGGGCATGGCCACATGGGCTTGAATGTCTATGGTGCTTTCTTTGTCTGCCGTCAGTTCACTGCTTTGGAATTGCACACCTGATAAGGCCACTTCCATGCCAGCGGCCCGATCTGTGTAATTGATCAAACCATCAACAACCTCTATGCCCCTGATTTGCAAATCTGAGGAACCGCCAGCGCTTTGACTGGGTGAGTCACCAGCGTTCAATGCATCCAGCATGCCTTGCCAGTTACTTTGGCCTGATTTCGCCACTTGTAAATTGATGTGTGGCTTAACCAAAGACACGGTGCCCACTTTGATTTCTTTGCGCAACAGCGGCAACAATTTCACCTGTGCCGACAATTCAGTCATTTCAACCATGTACTCGCCTTTGAAACCTGCCTCATTGGCCAATTTGACATCTCTGAAGCTCAATGCAACATGGGGGAAGACCGACCACTTGATTTCACCATCCAAGCGCACTTCCCTGCCCATCGATGACTGGACAGCTTCACTGATCGATTGCTTGTGGTCATTGGGGTCAAAGACAAAAGGCAACACCACAACCAAGGCAATGGCCAACACCAGCAAGACACCGGCCGTTCCCAACACAAATTTCAACAATTTTTTCATCACTACTGTCATGTTTTCAAATGACTGAGCTTAACATTCCATTCATGAATTTGTTGTGAATTGTGACCAATTTGTCTTGAAGAATTGAAGCAGTTCATTGAACCAAAGCCAACCTCAACGAAATTTCATGATTCGTCTTGGCTGGGTTGGAAATTTTTGAATTTGTTTTTGAATTCGATGTGCCTGGTTTGCGCTGTGCCCATGATGTCTTTGTACCTGGGGTCACCTTGGAAGGCCTGAAATGCCTTGTTGCGACTCATGTATGGGTAATTGAAATACCCCGTATCAACGGCTATTTTGAGCTGAGCCAATGCGTCTTCTTTTTCTCCTAACAGTGCATAGAAATCGGCGAAATAATAGGTATTCTCTGCATCCTGGATGTCGGTGTTCATCATCACCCTCAAAGCCTTAAGCCCCGCATCCTTGTCACCGTCCATGATGGCAAGATAAGTTTGGGCAATCAGCCCCCAAATGTCATTGGGATTCATTTCTATGAGCTGATTAAATTGTTTTCTGGCTGTTGGATAGTCCATTTGTTCGTAAGCAATGATGCCTTGGTATCCAATGCCATATTCACCTTTGTCCAAATGGATGTAATTCAAAGCATTGCTGTATTGACCGGCGCTGATGTAAGTGGCAATGATTGACCTGAACCGCGGATTACCGGGGCTGATCCTGAGTGCTTTTTCCATGTGAGCAATGGACAAATCAAGCATACCTGCGTAGCGGAACACATAACCCAATGCAAAGTGTGAGCTGGCATCATTGGGGTTGATGTTCAACATCTTTTGGATCACGGTCACAGCCTCTTCCGTGCGGTTGGTTTCGGTATACAAGGTTGCTAAATTACTGAGTGCAACCAGCTGATCTGGGTTCAGTTCCAACGCTTTTTTGTAATACCACTCTGCTTTTTTAAGACCTTGAGGCAGGATGCGCCCATGTTGTTCCAATAACCTGCGATGACTGCCGAGGTGCGCATAGGCTGGCGCAAAGCCAGGATCAAGTTCAATCGACTTTTGCAGCATGGCTATGGACAACTGATGCCCTTCATTGCTGAAAGGGTAAGCAATGCCCCTCAAAAAATACTCATATGCCAAGGCGCTTTGTGGGGTGTCTTTCTTTCTTTTACTTGAGGTTAATGTCAGCTCATTGGCGCTCAAGCCTTTACCTATGATGGAGGTCAGGCGGTCTTGTAACTGGAAAGTACTGTCTAAATCACCTTCAAGTGTTTCTTTCCAAATGGGCTGATTATTGGGCAATTGGAGTAACTCAACATTCAAGCGAATTCGGCGATTTTCAACCAGATAGTCTCCTGACACCAAAAAATCTGCATTGAGCTCTCGTCCAATGCTCAAAGGGTCTTTGGTCGAATGAGCGTAAGTTCTGCTGACCGCTGCTGGCTGTATAAGCAAATCAGAC
>JAUHZH010000250.1 GCA_030426065.1 Gammaproteobacteria bacterium | reverse complement strand
CAACAATTGTGACAGCAGTTTTTCTTTCATTTTTTCCAGGAACAAAAAAGGCTCCCAAAGGAGCCTCATTATCTTTCAATAATTTGGTTGCGGGGGCAGGATTCGAACCTACGACCTTCGGGTTATGAGCCCGACGAGCTGCCAGACTGCTCCACCCCGCATCATCAAGATGGCATATTCTACTACAGAATTTTTCTTTTGCAACCTTCATTCGTGATTCTCTCAAAATACCTGACATCCCCAACAAAAAAGGCGGCACCTAAAAGATGCCGCCCCTTTCATTTCAACACAAAGTTGTGGTTACCAATCCAAACGGAAACCGACCTGTGCACGCCATTCGGAAGGAGCAGAACTTCTGCTTAACGAAAATGGCGTTCGTCCAAAATCAATCTCATAGATGCCTTCATCAGTGATGCCATCCAAAGAGTACGGACCTTCTCCACGATAAAAGCCTGTGTACGATTGACCCCAGTCCTTATTGATCAGGTTACCAAGGTTTTTGATGTTAAAGAACAAAGTGGCTCTGACTGGACCCCAAGCAGGCAACTCTTGAGACACGTTGATGTCAAAGCGATTGATGCGCGGTGCTTTGAAGCCATTCCTAGGAGCAATCTGACCGCGGTATTGGTCAAGTCCAGAACTGGCCAAGTAAGCTTCAAAATCATCAACTGAGCCAGCAGTCAACACATATTCATCTGGCATTGGTACATACAACAAGTCATTGTAGAACGAGCCATCACCATTCACGTCGTTGTTCCAACGGTATGAGAACGGTTCGCCATCTCGCGACAAGAACACCAAACCAATGTTGGTGAAGGTGTCACCAAAGAAGTTGTAGCGGAAATTCGCAAATGCCGTGAAAGCGTTTTCGATTTCATAAGCTGAAGTCCCCCAACTGCCTTCATTCGGGTTGATGTAGTTGGTGTATTGCCAGCTTGAATAAGCGGTACTTGAATCCGCATCACCCGTGTCTTTGGCTTCTGTAAAAGTATAGGCCACTTTAGCGTGAAAATGCTCTGACTGAGGCAATTCCAAGCTGAATGTAGCACGCTTGGTTTCACCATCACCTTTACTTGACAAATAAATCACGTCATTGAAATCAGGATTGGCATTGGCACGTCGACCAGACAAGGCATAGGGGTCTTCGTAATAGGACAGTCGACCATCAGGCAAAACACCAGTGGGCTCACCCAGGTTCAAATGCTGCCACAACACGGCGATGCGGTTTTTGAAGTACTCTAACTCGGCTGAAGCGATCAAACCCCACCATGGCAACTCTACATCGACAGCCAAATTAGACTTCAATACAGTTGGAATCTCGAAATCTGGATCCAATACATCCACATTTTGACGAGATGAGCCAGCAAACACAGGTTGGTTATTCACATCAGGTGTAAAAATCGCATCACCGCCGCCGAAGTATGAATAGTTCACAGTGTCACCACCTGTATTGGTGTAAGAGTTAGACACCCACACATTCGGCGATCCACCCGTGAACAAACCAATACCACCACGCAACTGCATCAGACATGTCATAGTTAAAACCGAAGCGTGGCTGGAAGACACCTTCATCCATCACATTGTTGTTGGCAAAACCAAACGCATCATGGAAATCTTGGTTGTAACGTGGTTTATCACCCACGCTGGGTACGTCGTAACGCAAACCATATTGCAAGGTCAAACGGTCATTCACACGCCAGTTGTCTTGAATGAAAAACGCCAAATTTTCCCACGACCAATTGGCAGCCGGGTACGGATTACTTGGATCAACACCCTGGTTGAATGTGTAATAGCTCGGCGTTCCCGCAGCAAATTCATCCAAGCTGTCAAATTCATATGTTCCAAAACCATGTCTGATGTAAATGTTATAAATGTCTTGCTGCTTCCAATCAATACCAAACGTCAGGTCATGCTCACCCAAGAAGTAACTGCCTTCCAAGTATATATTGTCCGTTTCAACATTCAAGTTGTTGGCGTGACGGTTTTGCTCAGTACCCAACAACACGGTTCCTGAAGGCATTTCAACAGAAATTTCAGGATAACGTGCATTCACATCCGGATATTTATCGAATGTTGAAGTCGAAACGCGCAACTCTGTAGAAAAGTTTGAAGTCCAGTCACTGTACAGATTCAAATTGTATGATTCATTTTCGAACGTATTTGTGTACCAGTTCGAACTCAATGAGATTTCACCACTGCTGTTGCCAAAACGAGGCTGAACATCTTCGTTCTTTTGCAACTTGAACGAAGCACGGTGGTAGTCATTGATGTTCCAGTCCAGCTTCAACACCACAGACTCTTCTTCCTCAACGATGTCCCCAGGTGCATTCAACGAGCCGGGCAACATACCCCAAACATTACTGGCGACATCTGCCACCTGTTGAGCGTCTCCAGAACTCACGCCAGAACCATCCGCTTGTGAGGTTCTTTCTTCCTTCTCATAGGCCAAGAAGAAGAACAAACGGTCTTTGATGATGGGACCACCCAGAGACAATGAATACGTTTCATTGGTGAATGGATCATCATCCCTACGCAGGTCTTCATTCCCATAATAAAAGGCCGCACGACCTGAAAACTCATTGGTGCCTGACTTGGTGATGGCATTGATGTTTGCACCTGTAAAATCTCCCAAAGTTACGTCATAAGGAGACAACTGAACACTCAATTCTTCAATGGTGTCCAGCGAGAAAGGTTGTGACAAACCGGGTGAATTACCTGCTTCCAAACCAAAAGGGTCTTTGATGCTGACACCATCAATGGTGATGTTATTGAATCGGTTATTGACACCTGAAACCGAGATACCACGACCAAAATCCAAAACATTAACACGCGAATCCAAACGAACAAAGTCTTGAATGTCACGGTCCACAGTAGGCAAATTGGTGATTTGCTCTTGAGAAACACTGGTTCCCGCTCCCATGTTGTCAGGATTGAAGGTGGCTGATTGAGCTGCCACACCCACAGCTTTCACTGTGTCCAAAGCGATGGCGTCCTGAACCAATACGGCATTGATGGCACGGTCTTCACCCAATTTAATGAAAACATCATCTTCTTCCGCTTCAGAGTAACCATCATGAGTCACTTCGATGCTGTAAGGACCACCGACGCGCAAACCACGGGCCGAATAACGACCTGACTCATTGGTGGTCAGGGTTTTTCTTTGGCCAGTGGGCTCGTGTATCACAATGACGGTTGCACCTGACAAGACGTTACCTTCTGAATCAACGATGGTACCGTTGATTGAAGACGAAGTCTCTTGTGCAAAAGCATTGCCCATGGGTAACGTCGACGCCAAAGCGATCGCAGCCACCAGTCTTGCTTTTTTTATTCTCTTCATTTCAAAAACCTTATTTTATTTAAATTCATCGATGCCATTGACAACAACAGCACCTGCTAAAGATACCTGGCGTGATTGAATTCCAATCACAGAAAAAAGACAGTCCAGGGTTTTGCGCCCAGAATTTGAAGTCAAAACAACGCCGTTTTCGCCCTCGCAGTAAAACAAACGTTTGATTTTAATTTTGAAGCCCCTTAACTCTGGTCAGAAAAATCTTCCCGAACGGCATTTTCTCACATCATTTCGCATGCTAAAAGTCTTTTGTGAAGATTGTGTTAAATAAACGGTCATATTTGTCACATAAATGGCCTGCACGCATTCAATTGACAAAAATCGGGTACAATTTATCTTGATTAAGACAAACACAAGATGACATGCGACTGTACCTTTTACTGACTTTACTTTTGAGCCAAGGCCTCATGGCCAATCAGATCCAATCAGGCCCCATGCTCGGCCACACGGCACTGCGTGCTGCCAATATTTGGGTGCAAACCAAAACGGGTGGGACCATCACGTTGGAATACTGGGAAAAACAGCAGCCCGACACCGTTCATACCCTAACGGCACAGGTCAACCAAGACTTGGGCAATGTCCACACCTTCCAATTGGCCAACTTGCACCCAGGCACCGCATACCAATACCGCCTCTTGTTGGGTGAAGGTGAATCATCAAAAACTTTCGACTTTCGCACCCAAACCCTGTGGCAATGGCGCCATGACCCACCAGAATTCAGTGTGTTGACCGGTTCCTGTAATTTTGA
>JAUHZH010000004.1 GCA_030426065.1 Gammaproteobacteria bacterium | reverse complement strand
GTGTGTAAGCCAGGTAATGTGCCAAGGCGGATTCATAATAGTCAACTGACTGATCGATGTCTTCTGTTTCAAGGTGGATTCTGCCCAAGTTGTTGAGGGTGTTGGCCACTTGGTAGGTGGTGCCATGGGCCTCTTTCAAAGCCAAACTGGACTGATAATGGGTCAATGCCCCCGGGTAATCTCCCAGTTTAAACAACACCAAACCCATGTCGTTGTGACTTTTGCTCAGCCACTGGGGGTCATCGGCCTGTTGTGCCCATGTGAAAGCTTGAAATAAATGGTGTTTGGCGGTTTCGAAATCACCCTCAAAATAATTTTTTTGTCCCACTTTGCGGTGCCACTCGTATTGGGCCATGGGGTGATTGGGGAACAAAGGGTGGTCTTTGAGTTGTGTCAGAAAGTGGCCTTCTTTGCCGTTTCGTAAGGCATGGGATGCAGTGACCAGGTGCAGCAACAAGTTCAAAGCTTCATCACCTTCTGCTTTGGACAGCGCCAAACGGCAAGCATCATAAGCTTTGGCGTATGCACTTTGGGTGATCAAGTCATGACAAGACGCCAGGTTGGCGGATGGTGGCGTGACTTTTGTGGCGCCATCGCTCGCCTTGGCCACAGCGGTGACCCAACCATCAGTCATCAAAAAACAGGCAATCAAACAGAAAGGACGGAAGCGCAAATCTCAACCTTGTAGATCAACAAAGTGTCTATTTTAGCTAAATTTAATGTCGGTGACGGGTGAAAACCCGGTGATGAGTCACAAAATGCAACCGAGTTTTTGAATTGGCCAAGAATCCTAAGCAACAACCCAAAGTGATTGGCATGTCTTTCTCAAGGATGCCAGACCAGATTCTGATCTGTGGTCACCAACCATTGGTGATTGATCCTTTCTGCCAGTGCGGGGTGGTCGCTGCTGCGATTGGTTTTCTCCTGTGTCAGCAGCTGTTGCCATAAATGGTGGATTTGGCGTGGATCAAATTGGTGTCGAACCAGGTGGTCATTGGCCCAGTCGTCTGCCGCCAACTCCTGTTGATGGCGCAATTTCTTTAATTTTTTCTTGGGGAACAGGAGGGGCGGTTTGCGAATGAATTGGGCCAGTTCCTGGTGGTGCTGGAGGGTCAGATGGGCTTGTTCATGGGCCAAAATGTGGGCCATTTGATCGGGGTTTTTAATCATCTTGAGCAAACCTTGGTTGATCATGATGACACCATCAGCAAAAGCATAGGCATTGGGTGCGCTGTGGTTGAGTAATTGACAGTGTGCGGTGAGCTTCAGTTGTTCTGTGACTTGTTGGCAGCGTTGTTGCCATTGGGGGGACTCATACAAGCCGTGTTTTTGAATCAAGTTATGCCTTTGTGACTTGGCATCGCTGGCGGTGTCAGCCTGAGCATCGTTGATAAAAATATGTAACAACAGGCCAAGCAGGACGTATAATGTGATGAAGCCACGAATCATGTCGTGAATTTTAGCACAGCCATGCCGTGACCATGGGGACATGCATTCCAAGTGGCAACAAGGTAACATTTACATATAGAAAACATTGGAGCACAGCATGACAACCATTTCCATTGACATCGACGATCAAGTCAAAGAGCATTTCAATAAATTCATCGAAGAGCATGGCAGCAACATCGATGCCGGTGATGTCAAAGAAGCCAAAGAAAAAATCAAAGAGATTCGCGACAACAGCGAAGATGGCTATGTGATTGATCAAGTGGGCAGCTTGCAAATGATGTTGAGTATGGTCGATGACAAGACTTGGCAGGTGAGTGAAGAAAACAAAGAAAAAATCAACGCCACAATCAAGTATTTTGTCGATGACAACGACATCATCCCTGACCACATCCCAGGCATTGGATATGTCGATGACTGCATCGTGATTGACGGCACCATGGATGATGTTGAAGAAGAAATGTTGGAATTCAAAGATTTTTGCCGTGCCCGTATGGTCTATGCCAAAAACGGTCCATTCAGCATTGATGATTGGCAAAAAATCAAAGACCAAGAGGCTGTCAGCCGTGTCCGCAACCGCCGTTTCAGGAATTCGAAACGCAACCGTGGTTGGTAAAGACCATGCGTCTTCAGATCAAAAAAGCATCCTTGAGGGTGCTTTTTTTTTGATTGAATTTTTTCAAAGCACACCCATGTTAGTGGCTTGAATCAAATGATAAACACCATGAAAGAATCCATGCACAACTACAGGGGCACCACCATCGTCAGTTACCGTGACAAAGACACCGTGGTCATTGGCGGTGACGGCCAAGTGACTTTGGGCAACACGGTCATGAAAGCCAACGCCAGAAAAGTACGGCGTTTGTACAAGAACCAAGTGTTGGCAGGCTTTGCGGGTGCCACAGCCGATGCCTTCACCTTGTTTGAGGTGTTTGAAGCCAAATTGGAAAAACATTCAGGACACTTGGTCCGTTCGGCCGTTGAAATGGCCAAAGAATGGCGCACGGATCGGCGTTTGGGTCGGTTGGAAGCGCTGTTGGCAGTGGCTGACAAAGACACTTCATTAATCATTTCGGGCAATGGTGATGTGATTGAGCCTGAACATGGCTTGATTGCCATTGGTTCCGGAGGGCCTTTCGCTCAATCTGCAGCCATGGCCATGATTCGCAGCAGTGACTTGCCGGCAGAACAAGTGGTGAAAGAAGCTTTGACCATTGCGGCAGACATTTGTATTTACACCAACCACAACCACACCATAGAAACATTGGCCTTGGATTGAAGGCCACCCATAAGGAAAACAACATGTCAAACATGACCCCAAGAGAAATTGTTCAAGAACTCGATAAACACATCATTGGTCAAAAAGACGCCAAACGTTCAGTGGCTGTGGCCTTAAGGAACCGCTGGCGCCGGATGCAATTACCCGCTGACATGGCCAAGGAAGTCACACCGAAAAACATATTGATGATCGGTCCCACTGGTGTTGGTAAAACTGAAATTGCCCGCCGTTTGGCGATTTTGGCTGATGCCCCTTTCATCAAAGTGGAAGCCACCAAATTCACCGAAGTGGGGTACGTGGGTAAGGACGTAGAATCCATCATCCGTGACTTGGTTGAATCTTCAATGAAGCAGGCCCGAGAAACGGCCATGACCCAGGTCAACAAAAAAGCAGAAGCGGCTGCTGAAGAGCGGATTTTGGATTGTTTGTTGCCCAAGCGACAATCACCGATTCCAGGTGAAGCAGACGTTGAATCAGACAGCAACACCCGCAGTAAATTTCGCACCCGATTGCGTGAAGGCAAACTGGATGACAAGGAAATTGAAATCAAAGTCAGCATGAATGTCGGTGTCGACATCATGGGCCCGCCGGGCATGGAAGAAATGACGGATCAGTTGCAGAACATTTTTGAAAACATGGGCAAGAAGAAAAAGCAAACCAAAAAAATGACCGTTGCAGCGGCCATGCCCATATTGGTTGAAGAAGAAGCACAGCAACTGATCAATGAAGACGAAATAAGACAACGGGCTGTAGAACAGGCCGAAAACAACGGCATCGTTTTCTTGGACGAAATCGACAAAGTGGCCAAGTCGGGCACCATGGGTGGTGGCTCAGGTCAGGTGTCTCGCGAAGGGGTACAGCGTGACTTGTTGCCTTTGATTGAAGGCTCGGTGGTCAACACCAAGTATGGCCAAATCAAAACCGACCACATCCTGTTCATTGCCTCAGGGGCTTTCCACTTGAGCAAGCCTTCTGATTTGATACCCGAATTGCAAGGTCGATTGCCGATTCGCGTGGAGTTGCGTGCCCTGACAGCAAAAGATTTCGAGCGCATTTTGACCGAACCGGCCTATTCACTGACGGAACAATACCAAGCTTTGATTGGCACGGAAAACGTGGATTTGCAGTTCACTGCCGATGGCATCAAACGCTTGGCTGAAATTGCTTGGTCTGTGAATGAGAAGACGGAAAACATTGGAGCCAGGCGGTTACACACCGTGATGGAAACCATTTTGGATGAAGTGGCTTTTGATGCGCCAGATAAATCAGGCCAGAGTTTTGTGGTCGACGGTGCCCATGTCGATAAAATTCTGGGAGACCTGTCACAAGATGAAGATTTGAGTCGATATATTTTGTAGTTTTTCTGCAGATGTCCGATAATGTGTTCTCAAATTTTTTAACTATTGAGAGGATATATGAAAGCAGTTAAATTTTTATTCATCGCATTGGCAGCCATGGGTTTGGTGGCTTGTGGTGAAGACAAGGGCGCAGGTTCCGCGGGCAATGTAGACACCAGCACCCCTGATGGCGCATTCAATGCCGTCATCGCTTCGGTTCGCAGCAACGATTTGAAGACTTTGATTCAAACCTCAATGAGCGAGCAGAAGTACAATGAATTGGTTGCTGAATTTGATGCCAACAAAGGCGGTTTCAGTGAGTCTGACAACATGCAATTCCAACAAATGATGGGCATGTTGCAGGCCGAAGGCGCTGTGGATACTTTGTATGGCATGGTGGCACCACAGTTAGAGCAAGCCAAAGCCATGGTTCCCATGATGGCCATGATGGGTAAGGACCAAGCTTTGATGAGCATTGACACCAACCCAATGATTCCAGCTGATCAAAAAGATTCGGCCAAAGAAGTCACAGGCGCTCTGATTGATTGGGCCACTTCTGCTGATTTGTTCAGCGAAGACGTGACCAAAAAAGCCATTTCAGCTGCCGTGGACATGGCGAATGATTTGGACATGAAGTCATTGGATGAGTTGAAGACCATGAATTTTGACCAAGCTTTGGACAAAGCCGGCATCGTGTTGGGTGGCGTTAAAAATGTCATGGGCGCTTATGGCGTATCCATTGACGACATGTTGGACTCTGTTGAGTTGAGCAACGTCCAAGTCAACGGCGACAAAGCCACCATGGACTTGACCATGACCTTGTTTGGCAAAGAGCTCAAGCAAGCCGTCAACATGGTCCAAAAAGACGGTAAATGGGTCGGCGAACAATAAAGCGCTGACGCCCATCGACCATTTAAAACCCTCAGTTTCTACTGGGGGTTTTTTGTTTCTTGAAAATTACAATTTGCCAGTTAACTGGTTACTTGATTGTTGGTCATAAGTCATGATTTTCAGTTGTCTCAGTGTATTTGGGGTAAAATAGGGGGTCTATTTGACCCTAATGAACAGATGTCTCTTTTAAGTAAACTGATTTACTTGCGAGTGAAAGTCGAGTACAGCCCTGAAAAATTAGAAAAATTGGGCATCGACACCGAGCAACCTTTTGTTTATGTGCTTGCCAGTGATTCCACGATCTCTCGCTGTATTTTGTGGGAAGAAATCGGCCGTGGGCGATTGCCGAAACCGATTGACCATGACTTTCCTTTGGAAAAGAAGGTGTTGGCAAATCAAAAGCAAGAAGGCTTTTTGAACCGTGAGACCAATTACCGCACGTTTCAAAATCAAATCACTGATGTGATCAACCACCAACAGTCCCAACCCCAGCAGAACTTACAACTGGTCCCTGTCTCTGTGTTTCTGGGACGCGCTCCAGACAAAGACCATGGCGTATTCAAAATCCTGTTTTCTGAACGTTGGGGCATCACTGGTCGATTCCGGAAATTCATGTCATTGTTGATTCACGGCAAACACACTTTGTTGCGTGTGGGCAAACCGATTTTGGTGGATCAAGACATGACCAGTGGTCAATCGCCTGAGCGTTTGGCCAAGAAAATTTCTCGGGTGTTGCGGGTCCATGCCAACCAGGTCAAAACCGCTGTGGTGGGCAGGGATTTATCGCACCGCCGAACCATTGCCAGAAACATCATCAAACGTGCCGCGGTTCAGGCTGAAATCAAAGCTTATGCGGAGCGCAGAAAAATGCCGATGGAAAAGGCGCAAAAAGAAGCCGAAGCCATCATCAAGGAAATCGCTGCTGATTACAGTTACAACAGCATCAAACTGATGCACCGGATTTTCCGCTGGTTTTGGACCAAGGTTTACGACGGTGTCAAACTCAACTTTTTCGATGAAGTCAGGTCGATCACCACCGAAAAAGAAATCGTGTATACCCCTTGTCATCGAAGCCACATTGATTACTTGATCTTGTCCTACTCCCTGTATGAGAAAGGATTGGTGCCGCCACACATTGCAGCTGGGATCAATTTGAATTTGCCTGTTGTCGGTCGAGTGTTGCGTGGTTCTGGGGCGTTTTTTATCAGGCGGTCATTCAATTCAGCCTTGTACTCAACCATCTTTTCTGAATACTTGAGTTCGCTCATTGCCCATGGTGTGGCGGTTGAATATTTCATAGAAGGCACACGCAGCCGAACCGGTCGTTTGCTCCACCCCAAAGCCGGTATGCTGGCCATGACGGTGCGTTCTTACCTCAATGAACGCAGCAAACCGTTGGTGTTTCAACCCTCTTCATTGAATTATGAGAAGCTGATGGAAGGGGCGTCTTACAGCAAGGAATTGGGTGGTGGAGAAAAGAAAAGCGAGTCCTTGGGCGGTTTGTTCAAAGCACGCAAAGTGTTGAAAGATGAGTACGGCCGCTTGACGGTGAACTTTTCTGAAACGGTCGAGTTAGATGCCATTTTAGACAAGCACAACCCCAAATGGCGAGAAGTGTCTCTGGGCATCAAGGAAAAGCCCCAGTGGTTCAAAGACGTGGTCAGCGATGCGGGCAAACAAATACTGACCAAGATCAACGAGTCAGCCCATGTCAACCCCATCAATTTATTGGCCATCACCTTGTTGTCAACGCCCAACCGCAGTGCCACCGAAGAAAACCTGAAAACCCAGATTCGGCTGTACAAAGATTTACTGATCAAGGCGCCGTATTCTGATCGAACCACCATAACGGCTTTGAATGAAGACGAAATCATTGCCACAGGGATTCGCCTCAAGTTCATCGAAAAAATAGAACATCCCCTGGGCGATGTGATCAAGGTTCGGGATGAGATGGCGGTTTTGATGACCTATTACCGCAACAACATTGTCCACTTGTTTGCTGCCAGCTCCTTCATCGCGATGTTCTTTGTCAACATGAAATCGGTCTCTCGCAAAGAGGTTTTGCGGATGATGGCGATTGTGTATCCATTCATCAAAAACGAGTTGTTTTTGAAATGGAGTGTGGAAGAATTTGTTGCCTATGGCAGGCAGGTGATCAACACGTTCAAGGTTTTGAACCTGATCACCACAGACCGCTTGACGCTGAAGAGGCACATTGGCGGTTCCAAACAAGCCGCCCAATTGCGGGTGTTGGCCAATGCCTTGATGCAGACTTATGAGCGCTTTTTCATTGTCATCGCGATTTTGCAAAGTCAACCAGCCGGTAGCATGAGCAGTGCCGAGCTGGAAAATCAATGCCACCAAGTGGCCAGCCAACTGTCGCTGCTATACGAATTCAACTCGCCTGACTTTTTCGACAAAAACCTGTTCAGACAATTCATCAGCGTGTTGAAAACTGAGCAGATCATCAGCACTGACAAAGAAGGCAACATCATACCCAGTGACAACATCGCACCGATATTCAAGGGTGCCAAAACCATCTTGTCCAAGCGCACGCGACACAGCATTTTGTATTTGCTTTGAACCATCAGGCCCATGCGTGGGTCTGATGTTTTTTAAAGCAGAGAAACCACATGAAAAAAGTCGTTTTGGGCACAATGATGTTCGCCAGCCTGTCCGTGACAGCCGCCACCACGCCAAAAGCCGTATATGAGCAACTGATCAGTCAATACGCGAAACAAAAAGTGAACGTCACTCAAGTCAATGACACGCCGTTCTCTGGCCTCAAAGAGGTGGTCGTGAACGGTCAATTTGGTAATGAAATATTTTACCTTTCAGAAGATGGCAGCTACTTGATCGAAGGCCAAATGTTGGACATGAAGGCCGGCGTCAACCTCAAACAAGCAACCGAAAAGTCATTGCGCAAGGACTTGATGGCCGATCACAAAGGGCAGTTGGACAGCATCGACTTTTTTCCAGACACCATGACTGATCACGTCACCGTATTCACGGACATAGACTGTGGTTATTGTCGTAAATTGCACCAGGAAGTGGAGCAATACAATGATTTGGGCATAGGCATATCCTACGTGTTCTTCCCCAGGGGTGGTTTGCAATCGCCGGCATACGACAAAGCCGTCAACGTGTGGTGTTCAGCGGACAAAAAACAAGCCATGACTTTGGCCAAAGCGGGCGGTGAGATCGAGCCCAAAATGTGTAAAAACCCGATTACCAGTCAGTTCAATTTGGCCATCCAGGCCGGTGTCCACAAGGTGGGCACACCTTCGGTGGTCACAGCAGACGGCACCCTGATTCGCGGTTACCTGCCACCGACCCATTTAAAACAAAGGCTGGAGGCTCAGAAAGCGGACCAATGACTTTTGCTCGTTGTGGCATTTGGGCTGTCTTGATCTACAGCCCATTGACATGCGCACAACTGTCGCCATTAAAAAATCTGGCATGTCAGCCAGTAGGTCAGCCTGGCATCACGATCCAGCAATCAGATGCTGATGGCAACCCCATACCATTTGACTGTCAAAAGACCGACATCAAATTGATGGAAAAAGGACAGGTGGTCAAGCACATCCTTCCTGGCAAGCATCAGGAATGTGGCATGATCTTGAATGACCAAACGCCAGTTCACAGTAAGAATGGGGACATCGGAATTTGGGGTGAATCTACAGGGACATTTGATGTGGTTTTAACTCGAGGAAACCATGTCAGAACATTCACCGACTTAACGGTTAAAAGTGATCCCAATGACCCTTGTAAAATCATACCTGTGCATGTGATATTTGCTTGGTAGTCAAAAGGGCGAAAGCTCAACAAGTTTTGATGACCCATCTATGATGTTTTGCCTCTTTGCCGAACCACTTCAAACAAAGCGATGCCAGTTGCGACTGAAACATTCAAACTTTGCACTTTGCCGGCCATGGGGATGTGGATCAGGTGGTCACAGTTTTGTTTGACCAAGTGACGCAACCCTTTCCCCTCGTTGCCCATCACAATGGCAACAGCGCCGGACAAATCGGTCTCGAACACATTTTGGCTGCCCTCGTCACAATCGGTGCCATACAACCAGACCCCAGCTTCTTTGAGTAGCGCCATGGTTCTGGCCAAATTGCTGACTTGGTACAAAGGCAGATGGTCAACAGCTCCTGCGGCGGTTTTTCGGGTCACGGCGGTGACTGGTGCCGATTGGTTTTTGGTCATGATCACCGCGGTGACGCCCGCGGCATCGGCGCTGCGCAAACAGGCGCCTAAATTGCGCGGGTCTTCAATTTGATCCAACAGCAATAAAAACGGTTGCTCCCAGTGCGGCAATTGCGCTTTGAGTTGTTTCTCACCATGGATTTGCAGCTGATCGACTTCGGCAATGACGCCTTGGTGACGCTCACCACAACGTTTGTCTAATTCAGCAGCTGACACTTCAAAACAGGGGACTTGCCCCTTTTCGAGCAGTGACTTGAGTTTCAATAAGCGTTTGTTTTTGCTGTCTTTTTGCAACCATACGGTGCTCAGTTGGCCAGCCTTGCAGGCATTCTCGACGGCATGGATACCAAAAATCAGGTTCACTTCTTCACCTTGGAAACGAATTCAAAATCAATCTTGCGGTCATCCAAGTCCACTTGAGCCACGGTCACTTCTATGCGGTCGGTCAAGCGGAACTTTTGGCCACCATGTTCACCGGTCAATTGGTGTTTGATGCCATCGTAGTGGTAATAATCGTTGGGCAAAGAGGTCACATGAACCAGGCCATCCACTTGGTATTGTTCCAATTGAACAAACAGACCAAATCGGGTCACACCCGACACCGTTCCCACCATGGTTTCTCCAATGAATTGTTGCATGAACAAACATTTGAGTCTGGCGTCCACTTCCCGTGAAGCCATTTCTGCGCGACGTTCGGTCATTGAACACTGTTTACACATCGCATCGGCTTGTTCAGGTGTGTAGCGGTAGTTCGCGTTCTTGTGGTACAAGATGTGGTCTATGGCGCGGTGTACCATCAAATCAGGATACCGGCGAATCGGTGATGTGAAATGGGCATAGTGGGTCAAGGCCAAACCGAAGTGACCGGCGTTGCCGCTTTCATAAGTCGCCAATGACTGTGATCGCAGCACCACTTGCTCAATCAAATCACGGTCTTCACGGTGTTGAACCTGACTCAATAATCGCATCAGGTCTTTCGGTGTGGGGCTGTCTTTGAACTTGGGTGTCAGTCCCAGGCCTTTTAAAAAAGCCAACAAGTCTTTGACCTTGCCTTCTGGTGGTGGGTTGTGGCAGCGGAAGGCGCCAGGCACGTCGTGTTTTTCAATGAATTTGGCGGCACAGACATTGGCCGCAATCATGAAATTCTCAATCAACTTATGGGCGTCGTTCCTTTGGTAGGGTTGTATGTCACTGACCATGCCTTCTTCGTCGATGCTGATGAACACGTCACTGGAATTGAATTCGATCCCGCCGCGTGCGTATTTTTCTTGCTGCATCAATTGGAACAGGTGGTGCATTTGGGTCAGGCCAGTTTTGACGGCATCAGGCCAGGCGGCTTTGGCTGTGCCTTCACTCAAAAAGGCCCAAGCTTCGTCGTAAGTGATGCGGGCATGAGAATGCATCAAGCCCCGATAAAATTCATAAGAAGTGATTTCACCCATGCCATTGATGTGCATTTCACACACCATACTCAAACGGTCCACCTCAGGGTTGAGTGAGCAGATGCCATTGGACAACTCCAAAGGCAGCATCGGAATCACTCGACCGGGAAAGTAGACCGAAGTGCCACGTTCATAGGCTTCTTTGTCGAGGGCGCCATCGGGTTTGACGTAACTGGAAACATCGGCAATGGCGACCAATAATTTGAAACCATTGGCCGTGGGTTCAGCGTAGACCGCGTCATCGAAATCACGGGCATCGGCGCCATCGATGGTGACCAGTGGTATATGCCGGATGTCTTTGTGGGGGCCGATTTGACTGTCATCCACTTTCTTGGGGATGTCTTTTCTGGCTTTTTCCACCGATTCGGGCCATTCATTGGGCAGGTTTTCACTGACGATGGTCAGTTGCATCGACAACTCATGATTCAACTGTTGACCCAATATGGCAATCACCTCACCAAAAGCGGGGCGGTGTTTTTCCGGGTATTTCTGGATGCTGACCGTGACGTAATCGTTGTTCTTGGCTTGGCCCAACGCATCGTTGGGAATCATGATGTCACCGAGGCGGGTGTTGTCTGCCTTGACATAGGCCATGCCCGATTCCATCACCAGTTTGCCAGCCACCGTGCTGTGGGCTCGCTTGACCACTTCAACGACAAAGGCATCGAATTTGTCTCGTCCGCGTCGGGCCGGTTGGACATCAGCCAACACCACATCACCATCCATCAAACGCCGCATTTGACTGGGGCTGATGAAGGCATCGTCTTTCAGTTCGGGCGAATTGAAAAAGCCAAAACCATCGGGGTGCGCCATCACGTGACCTTGTTTCAGCTCCAGCTTGGAGCGCACGCCAAAGCCGCCTTTGCGATTGACCATCAACTGGCCTGAACTGACCATGGCTCGCAACCGGTGTTGCAAAGCTTCGAACTCTGCTTCGGTTCGGATGCCAATTTTCAAGGCAATGGTTTCTTGCTTGAGTAATTTGTCTTCTTTGGTCAGGAATTCCAGCAGTGCGTTCCTGCTGGGAATGGGGTTGGGGTATTTCGCCACCTGCTCCGCAAACTCAGGGTCTGGGATATTAAAAGGATTCTTCATGCGGGCATTATAACGCTTACAGGCCACAGGGTTCATGATAAAATCGCCCCACATCCTAAGAGTGCGCTCAAATGATCAATACACAAGTGATAGAAGACGTGATCGAGAAAATCGATGCCCTGGTACCAGAAGACATCAAAACCATGCGTCAAGATTTCCACAAAAACCTCAAATCCATCCTCACATCGACCCTCCAGAAAGCCGATTTGGTGACCCGCGAAGAATTTGAAGTGCAAAAAGCAGTGTTGGCCAAAACCCGTGCCAAAGTGGATGCACTGGAGGAGCAACTGCGGTCTCTAGAAGCAGGGTTGGATAAGTGATTGACATAAAGGGTGTGTTCATGCCCCACCACCTGTTCATTGTTTGCTTGTTGTTTTGTGGTGCACAAGAGGCCATGGGATCCAAAGAACCCAACAAAAAATGCAGCGTTTACAGGCCCACGTTTGAGTTGACAGTGGGTACGGTGCCGGCTGGTACGGCCTTTGTTGTCAGTGACAAAAACCGCCTGTATGCCGTGTCTGCACAGCATTTAATTGGTAAGGCTGGTGGCTTATCCAAAGATTATACAGGGCATGACATGAAAGCCATATTTCTGTCTGTAGAATTGAACCCGATGCAAAAAGGACAGCCACGATTGCGCAGTGCATTGTGGGTGAACATCCCAGAAGCAAGAACCATGACACACCAATCCAATACCCAAGATTTGTTTATGGCAGTATTGGAAAAAACGCAGGACAACGAAATTCAGGCTTTCAGTTTGGCAAAAAGTAAACCTCAGGTTGGTGACACTGTTTACTTGTGTGCCGAGGTTTTTGGTTCTGAAGAATGGTTACACAAAGCACGCGTTGAAGTCAGTGATGATCATGAGTTGGTTTATAAATTCGAAAACAAGCACATCGAATTGCAAGCCACCAGCGGTGCCCCGGTTTTGAATGAAGGGTTTCAGGTTGTGGGTGTCAATTTGGGTGGTGGGGATTCGATTTGGGGAGGCGTGTTTGGTGTGGCCAACCCCGCCGCTACCATCATCAAGCATTTACCCAAATAAATCCTTAAGTCATTTGCCATCGAATGATCCTGAGAAAGGACTAATGGCACTGTGATTTGAATTTTGCTGAGGGCAACATGTTGTCAACTTAATTCTAGAGACCACAATGAAGTTCAAACAACGTATATTGATCAGTGCCCTGGGTTTGGGTTTGGTCATGTCTTTGGGCACAGCCCCTGTCTTTGCCAAACAACAAGCTGCTGTCGAACAGCAAATCGAAAACCCACTTTTGGCCGAATGGACAGGCCCTTATGGCGGTGTCCCTGCTTTTGACAAAATGGACATCAAAGATGCCCGCCAAGCTTTTGAAATCGGTATCGCGGAAAATTTGGCAGATTATGAAAAGATTGCCAACAACCCAGCGCCAGCCACATTTGAAAACACCATTGTGGCGATGGAATCTACCGGTGAAAAATTAGGCCGTGCTTTCACCTATTTCGGCATTTGGAGTAGCAACATGTCCAGCCCGGAAGTGCGCAAGCTGCAAATGGAATTGTCACCCAAGTTTTCAGAAATGTCTTCAAAGATTTCGCAAAACAAAAAACTGTTTGCTCGGGTGAAAAAAGTTTATCAAGATTCTTTGAAAACGCCTTTGGATCCCGACCAACAACGATTGGTTTTGAACACCTATGAAGGCTTTGCCATGAACGGTGCTGACTTGTCTCCTGAAAAGCAAAAACGCTATGCCGAAATCGCCAAAGAGCTTTCTGGTTTGTACACCCAGTTTTCAAACAACGTGTTGCACGATGAAGAAGGCTATGTCACGTTTCTGACCCAAGACCAGTTGTCTGGTTTGCCTGAGTCGTTTGTGAAAGCTGCAGCGAAATCTGCTGCTGACAAAGGCAAAGAAGGCATGTATGCAGTGACCAACACCCGCTCTTCAATGGACCCATTTTTGACTTTCTCAGATGAGCGTGAGCTGCGAAAGAAAGTTTGGACCAATTACTACTCGCGTGGTGACAACGGTGATGAGTACGACAACAATGAACTGATTGCCAAAATATTGAAACTGCGCAAAGAGCGTGTCGGTTTGTTGGGTCACAAAAACTACGCCGAATGGCGCTTACAAAACCGCATGGCGAAAAACCCTGAAAATGCGATGAAATTGATGGAGGCGGTGTGGCCTGCTGCCATTGCCCGCGTCAAAGAAGAAGTCGCCGACATGCAAACGGTGGCCGATGAACTGAAACACGGCATCACCATTGAACCTTGGGATTACCGTTACTATGCGGAGAAAGTGCGTAAGAAAAAGTACGACTTGGATTCCAATGAAGTGAAACAGTATTTACAACTGGATAACTTGACCGAAGCCATGTTCTATGTCGCAGGTGAGTTATTCAATTTCAAATTCACAGCCATTGAAAAAGGCAAAGTGCCTGTGTTCCATGAAGATGTGAATGTCTGGGAAGTGACCGACAAAACGTCAGGGGCACACATCGGTTTGTGGTACTTGGATCCTTTTGCCAGACAAGGCAAGCGATCCGGTGCTTGGGCCACATCGTACCGTTCGCACGAAACGTACAACGGCAAACAAACCGTGCTGTCTTCGAACAACTCCAACTTCATCAAACCCGCACCAGGTGAAGCCTTGCTGGTTTCTTGGGACGATGCCAACACCTTTTTCCATGAGTTTGGTCATGCCTTGCATGCCTTGGCATCGAACGTGCGCTACCCCAGTTTGAACGGCGGTGTGCGGGATTACACTGAGTTTCAATCGCAGTTGTTGGAGCGTTGGTTGTCGACCGATGAAGTCATCAACAAATACCTGAAGCACAGCAAAACAGGAGAAGTGATTCCCAAATCTTTGATTGAAAAAATCAAGAAAGCCTCGACCTTCAACCAAGGTTTCGCCACGACTGAATACTTGGCTTCGGCTTTGATTGACATGAAAATTCATTTGGCAGATCCTGAAGGCTTGGACCCAGACCGTTTTGAACGTGAAACATTAGCAGCTTTGGGCATGCCGAAAGAGCTCGTGATGCGTCACCGCACCCCTCACTTTGGCCATGTGTTCTCAGGTGAAGGCTATGCAACGGCTTATTATGGTTACATGTGGGCCGATGTGCTGACATCTGATGCAGCCGAAGCATTCAAAGAAGCACCTGGTGGTTTCTATGACAAAGCGGTGGCGGCCAAATTGGTGAAATACCTGTTTGCACCGCGCAACGCCATGGATCCGGCTGAAGCTTACCGCAAGTTTCGTGGCCGTGATGCCAGCATCGATGCTTTGATGCGTGACCGAGGTTTCCCGGTTCCTGAGAAAAAATAAGCCCAACGGCTAAGTATAAAAAAGCCCCGAACAATGAGTTGTTCGGGACTTTTTTTGCTCATTGTTCAAAAATAACGGCTATTCAACCACCACCTCACGAGTGGCTAAAATTTCTCGATTTTTGCCTTGAATGATGTAGCGGATGGTGTACATGCCTGGCTGTTTTGGTAGGGTTAACTCGCCACTTTCTGGATTGTTTTCGGTGTAAAAATAACTCAACTCTCCATAGGTTCTTTTGTCATTGTGCTTGACCAAATCAATGTAATCACCCTTTCTGTCAGGCCCTTGCCAGTTGACTTTGAGTTGAGTGCCCACTTGACCTTTTTCAGCGGCGGATAACTGCACCTCAACTGGCAAGATGTCAATCGCTTGGGTGGCCATGATCTTACGTCCATCGCTGCTTTCCATGATGAAGCGAATGTCATATTCACCGGCAACAACATGGGCATTGAGTGAACCGCTTTCGGGTTGGTCTTTGAGGTAGAAGTAACTGAATTCACCAAAGGTTCGAGTATCTCCCCTTTTGACCAAATCAATATAGCCATTTTTGTTATTGGGTCCGGTCCAAAAAACATCAAATTTTTGACCAATTTCAACTTGAGGTGTTGCTGATAGACTGACTTGGCTTGCTTTTACTTGAACAGGAATGCGGTGTAAAATTTTTCGACCATCTGTGGCTTGTAGAATGTAACGGATGTCATAATCACCGGCCACAGCTGGCGCAAGCAGTTCGCCTTGGGGGCCGATTTGGGTATAAAAATAATGAATCTCACCGAAAGTGCGTTGTTCATCTTTTTTCACCAAATCAATGTAATCCTCGGCTTGGTTTGGGCCTTTCCACTGGACAGTGAAATGTTCGCCGGCCGCGACAACAGCGGGTGCCACTAGACTGACTTCGCTGTCGATGACTTCAAACGTCACACTGGCAAGCACGTGCTTTTTTCGCTGACCTTGCCAAATATAACGAATTTGATAGGTACCGGGTGTGCCAGGGGCTTTCAGATTTGCTGGGTGACCATTTTTGACCCAAGCATAACTCAGTTCGCCATATGTGCGCTTGTGGTCTTGTTTGACGATGTCAATATAGTCCTGTTCACCTTTTGGGCCTGACCATTTAACTGTAAAAGCACTTCCGATGGTAGGGGATGTTTCAGGGGCGCTGACACTGGCATTTGGTAAAACATCAGGTTCAGGTTTGTCTTCTTCTTTAACCAACACTTGATTCAAAGCCGAAGTCAGCGCAGCGGCATCTTGTGCAGCCAAATACTGGCCACCTGTGATGTCGGCGACGCAGGCCAATTGCTTGCCTTGGTCTTGAGATAAACCAAAACCAATCACATGGGCAGTGAAGTCAATGCCTAAAGATTCGGCCTGTTCAGCCACTTGGCAAGGATCTAATTCACAGGTTTCTAAGCCGTCTGATATCAAAATGATTTCACTGCTCTGTTCTGTGATTTTCATTTGTTCAACCGCCAAACGCAGTGCCGCTGCGATGGGTGTTTTGCCTTTTGGTTTGATTTGGTTGACCTGGTTGATGATGCTTTGGTTTTGCCCGGCAGCTATGGGCACCAACGTTTCAATGTCATTGCAGTCGCCTTTGTTGCGGTGGCCATAAGCCATCAGACCCACTTTTTGATTGGGTTGCCATTGGCTGCTGATGTCTGCCAGGGCATTTTGTGCCAAGGTGATCTTGGCCTGTCCATCTATTTGTCCCCACATAGAGCCTGATGCATCAAAAATGATCATGGTTTGTTTGTCATTGGCAGTGGCCAAGCCGCAGCTCAAGGCCAAGGTGGTGAGTAAGGTTTTTTTCATTTTTCCCTCCTTAAGTTTTATACACACAGAACCGTTGTTGGTCATGAGGCCAGACAGGTGATGCTCATGTTATGGATCGATGTCACCTGAAAGGCAAACATTGTTGAACATTTTTTTGGCCAATGCAAAAGAGAAAAAACAAAGTGCCAAGTTGGTCACATTTGGATACTTTGGGATGTTCAGTTTATGGGAAGTGTGAACAAGAGCGTTTGCAAAGGCATATCTGAAAAAATTGAAAGCTGAACATTCCTGTCACATGTTAAAATGCGTTTTTTTTGATTCATCACCGCCATGTACAGTCTGACCAGTGAACCATTCAAGTTGGCAAGAGACGTCGAAGCCATCACGGTACCGACCGGCGAAACGATTGAGTTGCCAGCGGGCGTGGTGGGTTACATCACCCAAGCCTTGGGCGGCAGTTTCACGATTTTTGTCGATGGCAGCATGTTCATGATTCTGGGTCACAACGCCGATGCATTGGGGAAAGAGCCCTTGCCATCGCCTGTTCTGCCTGAAAACGCCAACAAGGAAGATGTTGAGGCCGCTGTTTGGAATCAACTGCGCAGTGTGTATGACCCTGAGATTCCTGTGGACATCGTTGAGCTGGGATTGGTTTATACCTGTGAATTGGAGCAGGCCGTTGATGGATACATTGTCAACATCGACATGACCTTAACGGCACCGGGTTGTGGCATGGGTGATGTTTTGGTTTCTGATGCCAGCACCAAAATCAAACTGATTCCCAACATCAAGAAAGTCAACTGCCAGATCGTGTTTGACCCACCTTGGGATTCGTCCATGATGTCAGAAGCTGCCAAGCTTGAAACAGGCATGCTGTGAAATGAGAACACGTTCTGAATTTGACCGAACCTTCACCACCCAAATCCAATTGCCAGTGCAGTGGGGTGAAATGGATGCCTTTGGACACGTCAACAACACACAATACTTCAAGTACTTTGAATCGGTGCGTTTGGCTTATTTCAACCGATTGGACTTGATGGGCATTGAAGGTGTGGCACCGATTTTGGCCGAAACCCAGTGCCGCTTCCGCCGTCCCTTGTTTTATCCTGACCAATTGGTGGTGGGGACCGCGGTCACAGAAGTGCATGAACACGGGTTTTTGATGCAGTACGGTGTGTTCAGTGAGCAGCAGCAAACCGTGGTCAGTGTGGGTTCGGGTCGGATTGTTTTGCTGGATGCAAAAACCGGTGCCAAACACGCCGTTGATCAAGCACTCAAAGATCAAATCACCTCATTGGGTTGAGATTTAATCCTCCTTATCTATTTTTGGTACTTTCAGCCCAGCAATCCTAGTGTAGTGTCCTGAACTTGGCTGGGCTATCAGCGGACTGTGAAACTGCCCTATACAAGGCGTCATCCGCAGGGAATGGCCACTTCCTTTTCAAGGATGACAACGCAGTAGAGGGCGGTTTCCCAGTTCGCCCGTAGGGAAGCCATCAAATGCCCCAATACGGCGTTGCAGCTTTTGCTAAGGGGATGGCCATTACCTGCAAGCTGCGCCTGGTCTTGGCGCATTTGATGACTTCTGATAACCTATCCAAGTACAGGACACTACACTAGCCTCAGAAGCCGCTATAATGGTTCGCTTTGTTATTTGAGGCTTTGCCATGCGCTTGATTGTATTGATGGGTTCCTTGCTGCTGACTTCCTTGGTTGTCGCCCAACCAGGATATTTCCGTTCTCCAGATTTGCATGGTGACACCTTGGTGTTCACAGCAGAAGGTGATTTGTGGTTGGCTGACATCAACTTGGGCCAAAGCCAACGCCTGACCACCCATTTGGCCGAAGAAAAAAACGCGGCTTTTTCATCCGATGGCCAATGGCTGGCCTATTCAGCCAATTACGAAGGCGCCAATGAAGTGTATGTCATCCCTGCCAATGGCGGGGTGGCGAAAAGGGTCAGTTTTGAAAACAGTGCCGCTTTGGTACAAGGCTGGACGCCAGAGGGTGAGGTCTTGTACACCAGTTTGGGTCAACCGGGCATTCCAGGAAACCGGGTGTTGCGCGCGGTTGACCCTGAAAGTTTGGTCACCCGGACTCTGCCTTTGACCGACGCGGCAGAAGGTGCATTTGATGAAACCGGTAAATACCTGTATTTTGTCCGTTTTGGCTTGCAATATTCCACTGACAATGTCCGTGCCTACCGTGGCGGTGCCCAAGGCAAAATGTGGCGCCATGCAGTCGCATCAGATCAGGAAGCCGAACCTTTGCTGGCCGACCATGAAGGATCCATCCGTGAGCCCATGGTGAAAGGTGATCAAGTTTATTTCATCAGTGATGCCAGCGGTACCGACAACCTGTGGTCGTTGAACTTAACTGACGGGACCGCTGAAGCATTAACGGACTACACGTCCTTCGAAGTTCGAGAAGCCAAAATCGCAGGCGATCGGATTGTGTTCCAGCACGGAGCTGACATCAAAACCTGGTCTTTGACTGATGGTGCCGTTGAAACCGTTGACATCAAGCTGACCTCAGATTTCCCACACTTGAGGGAGCGGTGGGAGAAAAAGCCACTCAAATACCTCAATGCCGCTTCGCTGTCTGGTGATGGCCAAAAGCTCACCATCACGGCACGGGGCAGGGTGGCGATTGCCAGCACTGATGCCCGTCGACTGGTTGAGCTCAACAGCCCCAGATCACATCGTTTGCGTTCTGCTGTGTTGAGCCATGATGGGGAATGGGTTTATGCCATCAGTGACCAAAGTGGTGAACATGAGGTTTGGCGTTATGCCGCCGATGGATCGAATCAGGCCAAGCAGTTAACTCAAGACGGTTCGGTGTATCGTTGGCACCTCTACCTTTCACCGGATGGCAAGCACATCGCTCATGATGACAACGAAGGCCGTCTGTACCTGTTGAATCTGAAGAGTGGAGAGAACCAACTGATTCTGAGTGATGACAGTGGTTTGAATCCCTTTGCCAGCGTCGCCTGGTCACCTGACAGCAGCCACCTGGCCATCACCCGCAGTCACAAAGACGATGACCGCACACGTGTCTTGCTGTATGGCGTGGCATCGGGCCAATCACAGGTGCTCACTTCAGACAAATACGAGTCTTTTGCACCCACTTTCAGTGCCGATGGCCACTGGTTGTATTTCTTGTCCAACCGCCATTTTCAGGCTTCACCAGGCAACCCTTGGGGAGACAGGAACACCGGCAGTTCATTCGACCGCCGAGCTGAAATTTATGCATTCGACTTGACTGGCCAATCAGCCTTTCCCTTCCAATCACCG
>JAUHZH010000249.1 GCA_030426065.1 Gammaproteobacteria bacterium | reverse complement strand
AAGGGAATTTCGGATGAAACGGCCAGCATTGTCGATCAACACGTGGTTGTTCCCATGCAAGGCATGGTGGAGTCACTGAATGTTTCCGTGGCCTGTGCGGTGATTTTGTTTGAGGCACAAAGGCAGCGTTTGGCTGCTGGCATGTATCAAGAACGCAGCATGCCAGATTCACTTTACCATCGGACGCTGTTTGAATGGTGTTGGCCGAAAATTGCTCGGCTCTGTCAAGCGCAAGGTCGACCTTATCCAGACTTGGATGAGGTGGGTGAATTCAGTAGATTCTGAAGTTCAGAGCAATGCAGTATTTCTTCCAATGGTTGTGGCCAATTTGCCGAAGTGTTTTGGTGCGCCAGAACAGATTTTAAAAACCGTTGATGGCGGGTTGATAGGTGATCATGTTGTCCAATGATTTGTACCGGATGACCAGTGGCCATACATTCGTTGATCATGTTGATGCTGTCACTTGTGACGGCAAATTCGCTGGCTTCATTGACCAATGCGGGGTAGGGGTTGGTGCCATCTGATTCGTCTAGCCACAGGTTTTGACTGTCAACTTGCGACCGGATCAAGCGTTGTGCATCTGGTGACAATCGAGGCGAACCGCAAACAAACATCTTTGCTTTTTTTTCTTTCCAGCCTGCGTAATCGATGGGCCATTGATTCTTCCAATAGCTGGGGTGCGGGTTGCCGATTATGATGGCCAGCATTTTGACATCGGGTGTGGTGCGTTTTCTGACGCCATGTATGCTGCCTGTGAACAGGCAGCTGTTGCTGGGTTGTGTGTCGTCATGTTTTGGCAACAACAACAGGTCATAGGGAGATAAATCACCTTTGGGGTTGAGGATTTGAATCAATGGGCTGCCACATTGTTTTTTCATGTGAATGGCCAGAGCGGCGGCCTTGCGTCCACAACTGATGATCAAGTCTGGTTTGTTCAGGGTGTTTGGTGGGGTTGTCAGCCATTGTGTTTTTTGAAGCTGGTGCCCCCAAGGCTTGGGTGCCAATAGGTTTTGAATTGCGGTGCTTTGGAACCGGTGGCACAGGACTTCTTTTGAAATGGCTTGGGCCAAAGTCATGCTTTGAATTTCGTGTCCTTTGCGGCCCTCGGATATGACCCAAGACAGATTGACTTTATTCAATGGTTGGCACCGTTTATAATAGCCATCCATTATAAGTGGGTGTTCAGTGAATGCCAAATGCCAATGACTGTCGTATCCTCAGCTTGGCTGGACTGTCAGTGGGCTGGAATACAGCCCAATCTATTTGAGGATGCCACAACAGCAGGAACACAACATGACAAATCAAACAGCAAACAGTGAAAAAACCTACCACGTGACCAGAGACCAATTGCCTTTGTCTTGTCCAGGGCCTGACATGATCAGTTGGAATTCTCACCCAAAAGTATATTTGCCCATTGAGGATACAGGCGAAGCTGTGTGTGAATACTGTGGTGCCAAATACCTGTTGAAGGATTGACATGACATCAAAACCCTTGCGGGTTTTACAAATACTGCCCCGTTTGGAGGTGGGTGGTGTTGAGCGTGGCACTTTGGAATGGGCACATGCCTTAAAGAAAATGGGTCATGTGCCTTTTGTTGTCTCGGGCGGTGGGCAAGGTGCCCAATGGTTGAAACAAGCGGGCATCCAACATTTCACGATGCCTGTTGGGCGGAAACGTTTTTCTTCTTTGCGTTTGGTGAAGCCATTGCGGGCTTTAATGATAGAACTGGGTGTTGATGTGGTTCATGCCAGGTCACGCTTCCCAGCTTGGTTGGCACATTGGGCCATCAAAAAAATAAATCCAAAGCCAGCATTTGTGACGACCCTTCATGGCTTACACACCGTTTCACCTTATGCGTCCATCATGGCCAAAGGAGACCGCGTCATCGCCGTTTCTGAAACGGCTTCAGACTATTTGGAGACACATTTTGCCAAGCACCTCAAGGCCAAACCGGTGGTGATACACCGAGGCATCGACGAGCGGGTATTCCCTTATCAAGCGCAAGTGGATCCGCTTTGGGCAGAAAAGGTGTTCTCTGAACGCCCTGATTTTCGCAACAGATTCAAAATACTGTTGCCTGGTCGGATGACTGCCGTTAAAGGCGGGCTGGAATTGTTGGACTGGTTATGTACCTGTGATGACGGCATGGTTTTGATGGTCAATGGAAAGCCAGAGGACAGCCATTACACCAAGGCATTCAATCAAAAAGCCAGATCCGCAGGTGTTGAAAGCCGCATCATGTGGCTAGGGGTGGAGCGGGACATGGTGTCTTTATACGCTTGTGCTGATGTGGTCTTGTCGGTGAATCAGAAACCCGAAAGTTTTGGTCGCACGGTGTTAGAAGCATTGACCATAGGTCGGCCTGTGGTTGCGTATGATCATGGCGGAGTGGGAGAGATCATGAGGGCCCTGTTTCCACAAGGTCTGGTGCCAGCGAATGATTTGGACCGGTTGGGCGCCCTCATCAAAGCATTCAAGAACAACCCGCCAATTGTCCCGCAACACGGACAATTTCGATTGGCTCATCAATTTGAAAAAACCATGTCGGTCTATCAAGAACTGTTGCAATCGAGGCAACAAGAAGGGGTGTCATGAGTCAAAGCAGGGTCAGTTTGATTTTGATGTTCTCAGTCATGGTGCTGCTGCCATTTGGACGATTGGCAGAAATTCCAGTGTTGTTGCTGGCCACTTGGGGATTGTGGTCATTGTTCGCTTCTGACAGGGACTGGCTGTGGACGGCCGTTGCCAAGACTTATCACCTTTGTTTTGGGTTGTATTTTCTTTTGATGGCATTGGCATCTTTGGATTCCATGTGGCCTGAAAAATCTTGGTTGATCACCCTGGGTTCATTGCGGTTTTACTTGGCAGGTTTGGCCTTGTTGCGATTCGTTGATCAATCTGATTTGAAGTTGTTCTATTGGGCATTGGCAGCCTGGGTGGCTTTTGTTGTTGTGGATGCTTTGGTCCAACAGGCATTGGGGCAAGATTTGTTTGGCATACAATCTTATCCTGGCAGGCTTTCAGGACTGTTTGGTTTGAACGTTAAGCTGGGTCCGGTATTGGCTTTGTTGTTGTCTTTTGTTTTGGTTTTTATGCAAGACAAAAATCCTTGGTTGCGCTGGCTTCTTGTGGCCTCAGTGATTTTGGTGATCATCCTCAGTGGCACACGGTCAGCGTGGTTGATGATGGCCTTTGTGCTTTTGATGTATTGGTGGTTCCATGTCAAAGGCAGGCGTTGGTTGTTGTTGGCCAAGGTGGCCGCTTGTTGGCGGGTGTGACTTTGTGGCATGCCTCTGATGACTTCCAAAACCGGGTGGAACGGTCTGTCGCCATGTTCCAGGGGGATACCAGCGGCATTGACTTTGCTTTGGCCGATCGTTTACCCATTTGGCGTGCTGCCATCAACATGTTCCAAGCCCATCCGGTCAATGGTGTGGGGCCCCGGGCTTTCAGGAAAGCCTATGCTGAACATGCGGTGGATGGTGATGTTTGGGTGGCGCAAAACACCAGCGGTCTCCATGCCCATCATTGGTTTTTGGAGTTATTGTCTGAATCAGGTTTGGTGGGTTTGTTGCTGTTTTCAATCATCGGATTTAAACTGTTGGGCATGATGTGGCGACACAGGCACCACGGCCACTGTTGGAGCGCATCTGTTGCGCTGATGGCGGCTTTTTTGCCCGTGGTGTCTTTGTATTCTTTGTTTTCTTCTTTTTGGTCGTTGTGTTTGTGGTGGGTATTGATGGTGTTTTTTGTGGTGGTGAACAATGAAAACTGAAGTATCGGCGGTGCTCACGTGTTTCAACGCCGCTGAAACCATCCTGACTTGTTTGGAGAGTTTGTCTTGGGCCGATGAAATTGTGGTATTGGATTCATTCAGTGAAGATGAAACTTTGGCCTTGATTGAAGGTTTCAGCCAAAAGCACCCCAATAAAGTGGTCCTTCATCAGCAATCATTTGAAGGGTTTTCAGCGCAGAAGCAAACCGTAATCGATTTGGCACAACATGACTGGGTGCTGCTGTTGGATGATGACGAGTGTTTGACGCCCAAAGCAATCAAGACCATCCAAGCATGGCAAAAAAAACCTTGCCAAGCAGCCGGTTATGCATTGCCAAGAATTGAATGGGTGT
>JAUHZH010000248.1 GCA_030426065.1 Gammaproteobacteria bacterium | reverse complement strand
TGTTGTGAGTCGGGTCAGAGGGATGCTGCCTTGGACCGATTCCTGCATTGACTCAAAAGTGAATGTGCCGTGTTCGCAACCAGTGAACCGTAACTGTCCGGTGCCCCATTCAGTGACTTGTGGCGCTTGTGGGTCCAGGAAAACACCACCTTCTGTGCTGTAGATGGAAAATGATGCGGTGTCGCCATCGATGGTGCCTTGCAAGGTGAACCAGCGTTGCTGGCCACCATCCGGTTGGTAAGTGTACCAATAGCCCCAGAGCGTTTGGCCGTTGTTGAGGACTTCGATGTTGATGCCTTGGCCGGCTTGGTCTGGGTCAAACCAGGAACCGTTCAGGTCATTGCTGATGGTGACCGGGTCATCTGCCATGGTCATTGAGGGCAAAAGCACTTCGCGCAATAAGGTGCCCATGCCTTGGCCATCTCGAAAATAATCATCGGCTGTGGTGGTGACAATCATGTCGTGTTCAGGGAAGACAAAAATGTATTGCCTGCCATAGCCATCAGCATAATAGCTCGGATGAATGCGACCCAGGCTGTCTTGAAAGTGGTGAATCCACCACTGGTAACCGTAACCGCTGTTGGCCACGCTGAAGACATCAGGGTCTGATTGGTCGTCACTGTATGGGATGATGGATTGGTTAATCCAATCTTGAGCCAACAATCGCTCGCCTTCCCAGGTGCCACCGTTCAAATACAATTGGCCGATTTTGGCCATGTCAATGGGTTTGAGCCAGATGCCAAAACCCAATGGGGCCAAATCATGAGGGAATGTGGTGATGCCTTGTCCTTGTTGGGCCCCACCATCAATCAATTCCCAGTGGTGGTCGTCAATGTCGAGTGGTGTGAACAAATGATTGATGGCAAAAGGGTAACTGCTTTCGCCACTGATGTTTTGTAAAATGATGCTCATCATCGAAGACACACCGGTGCTGTAGGTGAAGTTGCTGTCCGGCGATTCAATCAAGGGCCGCGACATGACGTAATGGTACCAATCGTTGGTCCTCAACATTTTGAAGACGGAGTTGTTGGGGTGATTGAACGGTTCTGACCATTCATCCCATTCCAAGCCATGTCTTTGCGTCAATAAATCATGCACTGTGATGGCTTGTTTGGCTTGAGCGAAAGGGACGTTGTTGTATTGTGGCATGTACTGAAAAGCAGTCGCGTTGACATCCAAAGTGTGTCCCTGATGTTGGGCAATGCCAAGCAAGACATTGCCTATGCTTTTGGTGACTGAATAAACCGGCCTTTTTTCGCCTTGGTTACCAAAATAAGTTTCATGCACCAGTTCGCCGTTTTTGATCACCAAGAGCGATCTGATGTTGCCGTATTGTTGTGATTGAATCAGTTGATTCATTTGTGTCAATACCTGGGTATCCAGTCCTTGGCTTTCCGGTGTGCTTCTGGGCCATTCAAACGCCGATGCCCAATAAGGCAACAGCAACAGCAGTGTGATTGTGGTTTTCATGGGATGATTCTAACATGAATTCAATGAAGAACTGGTTTCATAAAATAGGACATGGAACCAACGTCCATTGATGGCCTTTTCAAGTATAATGTCAGGTTTTCAAAATGACCCGAGAGGAACGATGACTGATTCATGGGATGGCCTACAAACACTCAAATACAGCAACAATGGCGAAGTGGCCCAAGTGGTGCTGAATCGGCCCGATAAGTTGAACGCTTTCAATGACTTGATGCATGATGAGTTGTTTCTGGTTTTGAATGACATTGCCAACACGGCAGACATCCGCTGTGTATTGATTACAGGAGAGGGTCGAGGGTTTTGTGCTGGCCAAGATTTGGGCACGCGTTCTGGTGGAGAAACCATGGATTTGGGAGACAAGCTAGAGAACGGTTACAACAAAAACCTGCGCATTCTGAAAAGCATCCAGGCACCCATCGTTTGTGCTGTCAACGGTGTGGCAGCTGGGGCAGGCGCCAACATTGCTTTGAACTGTGACATCGTGGTGGCCAAAGAGTCGGCCAAATTCATCCAGGCTTTTTCATCCATTGGTTTGATTCCTGATTGTAATGGCACTTGGTTGTTGCCCAAGTTGGTCGGCTTGGCACGTGCCAAGGCGATAGCCATGTTGGGTACCCCCGTGATGGCCAAACAAGCTGAAGAATGGGGCATGATCCATCAGGCTGTTGCTGATGAGCAATTTGATGAAACGGTCAAAGACATGGTGAACACATTGGCAAAAAGACCGACCAGGGCCCTGTCATTCATCAAGAACATCATGGATGAATCTTTCCGCAATGATTATGGCGTGCACTTGGACCGTGAACGTGACGTGCAACGCGTTTGTGGATTGAGTCATGATTTTTCAGAAGGTGTCGCCGCGTTTTTAGAAAAACGCCAACCTGAATTCAAAGGCCATTGATCTCATGGATGTCAATCACATCAAACAAGTGGGGGTCGTGGGTGCCGGTACCATGGGCATCGGGATATGCGAAGTGGCCGCCGCACATGGTCAACAAGTCAAACTGTTCGATGTCAATGGTGACTTTGCCAAAAGCGCCGTTGAACAAATGTCGAACCGCCTGGATGCACGGGTGGCCAAAGGCAAAATCACAGCCCAGGACAAAGATGAGCTACTCAGTCGTGTGGTGGTTGTTGACACCTTGTCTGCTTTTGCTGAAATGGACTTGGTTGTTGAAGCCATCATTGAAAATATTGAAATTAAACAGCAGTTATTTCAAAAGCTTGAGGATATTTGTTCAAGTAAAACATTATTGTCGTCTAACACCTCTTCAATTTCCATTACGGCCATTGCGGCGGGCATGAAACAACCGGAACGCTTGTTTGGTTTGCATTTTTTCAACCCCGCACCGGTGATGAAATTGGTGGAAGTGATCAGTGGATTGTTGACCGATCCTGAGCACATTCAAACGGGCAAAACCTTGTGTGAGTTTTGGGGTAAAGTGCCTGTGGTGGCGCAATCGTCACCTGGGTTCATCGTCAATCGAGTGGCACGGTCATTCTATGGCGAGCCTTTGAAAATGATGCAGGAACAAATGGCAGACGCCGCCACATTGGATGCCGTGATGACTGGGGCGGCTGGTTTCCGCATGGGGCCCTTTGCTTTGATGGATTTGATTGGCATCGACATCAACTACAGTGTCAGTCAATCGGTGTACGCAGCCATGTACAATGACCCCAGATTCAGACCTTCTTTGATTCAGGCTGAAATGGTCGCAGCTGGTACACTGGGGCGAAAATCAGGACGCGGTTTTTATCGCTACGACGGTGGAGACAACCAACAGCACGCCAGTTTCGAACCCAATCAATCTGCTCCTGCATCCATCACCATGCCAGTTGACCTGGGTGTTTTGGAACCCTTGTTTGAAAACATGGATGACACCGGCATTGAAGTGCTGCCAGGTGATGACATCCAAGTGGGTCATTGCATGGTGCTGTTGACAGAAGGTGCCAAAGCTTCGGATGTGCAGCAGTATTTTGCAGACTCTGGCCTGTCAGTGGCATTGGTCGATTGGTCTTTTGACTATGCCAAAGCCAGTGCAGTGAATCTGACCTTCAGCTCGGATGTCAGCGCATCAGATCAAGCGGCGGTAATTGGTTTGTTTCAATCACTGGGCAAACAGGTATTGCTTTGTCTTGACCAACCAGGCATGGTGGCCATGCGAACCATCGCCATGTTGGTGAATGAGGCCGCAGATGCTGTTTTCAATGGCGTGTGCTCAGCAGCAGATGTGGATTTGGCCATGCGGTATGGCGTCAATTACCCCAAAGGTTTGTTGGCTTTTGCTGATGACATGGGATGGGCTTGGCTCGACGGTGGTCTGTCCAATTTACAACGTTGGTTTGGCGATGACCGTTATCGCCGCTCACCCTACATTCAAAATCAATTGGGAGCATTGTCATGAACGAAGTGTTTATCTGTGACGGCATCCGCACGCCGATTGGGCGATTTGGCGGTGCCTTGTCATCGGTCAGGCCTGATGACCTGTTGGCATCTGTTTTGGGAGAACTGTTGCACCGCAATCCTTCTTTGCCTCACGATGCCATCAATGACGTGATTGCTGGCTGCGCCAATCAAGCTGGAGAAGACAACAGAAATGTTGCTCGTATGAGTGGTCTTTTAGCGGGATTACCATGGCAAGTTGGAGGAGAAACCATCAACAGGTTGTGTTCATCTG
>JAUHZH010000247.1 GCA_030426065.1 Gammaproteobacteria bacterium | reverse complement strand
GAACACTTGGCCTCAAAAAGCAGCCGATGTGATCGCCATTGGCATGGGCTTGGGGCAAAGTGAATGGAGTAAAGTGCTGATGCAGCAGGTCATGACCCTGACCGCTCCCAGGGTTTTCGATGCCGATGCCCTGGCTTTGTTGTCAGCCGATGAATTGACCTCCAATGACGTCATCACACCCCACCCTTTGGAAGCCGCGAGGTTGTGTCAAACCGACGTCCAAACCATCCAAAACAACCGGCTCGAAGCGGCGCGAAATTTGGCCGATCGTTTGGGTTGTGTGGTGATTTTAAAAGGCTCAGGAACCGTGGTTTGTGATGGCAAGAAGACGGCCATTTGTCCCTATGGCTCTGATGCCTTGGCCACTGCAGGCAGTGGTGATGTGTTGGCAGGCATGGTGGCGGGTTTGATGGCTCAAGGACACAATGCCTTTGATGCCAGCTGTCTGGCAGTGGTTTGGCATGCCATCACTGGCGAAAAGAGCAAAGACCAAATGTGCCTCACTGCCAGTGGTATTTTGGAAGAATTGCCATTACACTTGCCGGCATGAATGCATTCGACGTTTCTCAACTGACTGACTTGGCACAAGTCGCTGCACAACTGGCCCATCAAGTGAAACCAGGCGACGTGGTGTTCCTGGAAGGTGATTTGGGCATGGGGAAAACCACCTTCACTCAACACTTCATCCAATCCATGGGTGTCAAGGAACACGTCAAGAGCCCCACTTACACATTGTTCGAAACCTACACCCACGACGAGCAAACCATGGTTCACATGGATTTATACCGTTTGGCCGACCCCGAGGAACTGCTGTATTTGGGCATTGAAGACATCTTGAACGGCCACAACATCGTGTTGATTGAATGGCCTGAAAAGGGCCAAGATATATTGCCTTCACCGCAATGGCGCCTCCAGTTTTCCGGCAACATGAGCAACAGAACCTTAACAATCACATCACAATAAGTCGCTATCTTCCTGATATTTAGTATTTTTCACTTGCCAACAGGCCGTCTTTTTTCTAAACTTAAGCAAAAAAACACAAGCCATTCATGAAAAAAGCCCTGATGACATCAATCATGCTGCTGACTTCCGTGCCATTGCTGGCCGCAGAAGTCAAAGGCATGCGCGTGTGGTCAGGTCCGGACAACACCCGCGCAGTCTTTGACCTGAGCAGCCAATCAGACTACAAATTATTCGAGCTGGACAACCCACCTCGTGTCGTCATTGACATGCCCAAAAGTGCACTGAACACCCAACTCAAAGTCAAAAAAAACAAAGACATCAAAAAAGTCCGCTACAGCAACAAAGACGGTCAGTTGCGCATCGTTTTGGACTTACACCACAAACTCAACAGCAAATCATTCCTGCTCAAGCCCAATGACACTTACGGTCACCGTTTGGTTGTTGATTTGAGCAACGAAAAAAAAGCAGTTGAAAAAACAGTGGCCAAAGTCACCAAGAAAAACCGCGACGTGGTGATAGCGATTGATGCAGGACATGGAGGAGAGGATCCTGGCGCCATCGGGCCAACTGGGACCTATGAAAAAGACGTGGTGTTAAAAATTGCCAATGAACTGGCCAAGGAAATCAACGCCCAACAAGGCATGAAAGCCCTGTTGATCAGAACCGGTGATTATTACATCAAGCACCGCAAGCGATTTGAAAAAGCACGCGATCACAACGCCGACCTGTTTGTTTCCATCCACGCCGATGCTTTTCACAGCAACAAAGTACACGGTGCTTCGGTGTATATTCTGTCGCAAAGGGGTGCGTCATCAGAAGCCGCCAAATGGTTGGCTGCCAAAGAAAACAAATCCGACTCCATTGGCGGTGTGGTGATTGAAGACAAAAAGGACATGTTGTCACAAGTGCTTTATGACTTGTCACAAAATGCCGCGATGGAAGAAAGTCACAAAGCCGCACAGTCGGTTCATGCTTCGATGAAAAAAGTCGTGAAACTGCATGGCCATGGTTTTGGTCAAGCCAACTTTTTGGTCCTCAAATCACCCGATGTGCCTTCGATGTTGATTGAAACCGGCTACATCAGCAACCCAGGTGATGAGAAAAACCTGAAAAACCCCGCCCATGTCAAAAAATTAACCAAACAAATCAGCCAAGGCATTCGCCATTATTTTTACCAAAGCCCACCGCCCAATACGTGGATTGCAGCGCAGGCCAAAGGCAAAAAACACGTGGTCCAATCGGGCGACACCTTGAGCGGCATCGCTTCCAAATTCGGCACCAGCATCGCAGCCATCAAGTCCATCAACAACAAGTCCAACAACGCCGTCAGAATTGGCGAAGTTTTGTACTTGCCCAATTGATATCAACCGAATGGCAGGAAAAGCTGCCAATCAAGTCTCAAAATAATCTATTGGCCAGAAAATAGTCACACCTTTTGATGCACAAAAAGAATGATTCCTTTACCATAAATACAGGAAAAAAATCGAGGTGTGTATGAAAACGATCCTGATCTGCTTATTGATGACAACCAGCGCTTACGCTGATACCGAATGGGTCAATGACATTCAACCCAACCCCTTAACATTCAACGGATTTGGAGACGGGTTGGCCATCATGGGAGAATGGCTGGTGGTGGGTGACACCAAAAATGATGACATGGCCAATGATGCAGGTGCCATTCACATCTACAACAACTCTTCAGGACAATGGGTTCTTTACCAAACATTGTACGCGAGTGATCCAGACATGGGTGATGAACTGGGTTCTTCAGTAGACATTGAAATAAAACATGATACAGGAGAGTTGTGGGTGGTAGGTGCCGCTTTAAGAGACGACGAAGTGAATCTAGACAACGGTGCCGTATATGCCTGGACATTGGACAACATGGGTGATTTTGTTGAAGATGAAAAATTCACCGGCATCAACCTCATTAACCAAAATTTTGGAACTGACATCGCACTGAATTATGACTACATTCCCGAAATCGACGCTGAACTTTGGGTCTTGGTGATTGGAGATGATGCCAAGCGACAAATGGTCAATGGTCAGAACACTGCCACCGGTGGCGTGACCATTTATAAAAAGCTGGCCGGCCCTCACGTATGGGAAGAAGAAACCGTACAAACAGGTCAAATTTACTTGGACGGATTGACAGGTAATGATTGGATCGGGCGCTCTGTCGCCATTGATGGAGCGACCATTGTTTTGGGTGCACCAGGTGACGATGATCACAATTTACCGGGTACCAATGGTGGCAACATGGGTGCCATTCACGTTTTAACTCGTGATCAACTGACTCAAACCTGGGCTTGTTGCTCCATTGCATACCCCGACTACAGAGAAAAGAGTGCCAATTTTGGCCACGATGTGGATGTCATCAAGCAACCCAACGACAACCGCATCATCATGGCAAGTGCACCTTTCGAAAAAGAACAAGCCAACCAAGCCATTGGCGCTGTTTATGTTTGGTTTAATGGCCTTCAAGTTCAAAGACTTCAACCCAACATCTATCCAGGTGGTCAGGGTGAATTTTTTGGGGGATCTCTGTCAGCCAATGGAGACCCTTTGATTGGTGATACCGAATTTTGGGTGGGCGCCCCTTACAGCGAAGACCGCAAAGGCAGGATTTATCATTACAGCCTCAACCCTAATTTTGATGGCAACAATGACTTGTATTTATTACAAAGCCAAATCGTCGCTTACAACCGCAACCAAGCCCCCTGGGACACAGGTCAAATTGGTTTAAAAGTGGCCACCGATGGTTTGCATTCTGCCACAAGCAGTCAGAGCAACTACGTCGGTAATCACAGCAGTGTTTACACTGCTGAGCTTCCCATTTTCAAAAACGGCTTTCAAACACCTTAAGCCGAACAATTGAAACCAACCCAATCACCAATGAACTAAATTTAGGGAACTTCAGTGACGGACAAGCAAAAACAAATCGATGAATTATTGAAAAAAGTGCTGCCAATGGAAACGCAAGCGGCATTCGATTTTTTAGAACAAGCCAACGTTTCAGATGCTGTACTCAAACACGTTGTGTCATTGATCGGCCCTTCAGACATTCGCACCACATTTTTGCAAAATAAAGGATTTGATGACTTGTTGCTACCCTCAGACTCTGTCAAAGATTTGACTGGCCAAACGATTCAGAACATCCAATTCTTAGAAGCATTGGGCCAAGGTGGCATGGGCGCTGTATACAAGGCAAA
>JAUHZH010000246.1 GCA_030426065.1 Gammaproteobacteria bacterium | reverse complement strand
TTCGAAGTTGCTATTTCAACCGCACATAGAAACCATCAGCTAGTTGCGACAATGTTTTTGGATTTGGATCGTTTCAAACAAATCAATGACAACTTAGGCCACAAAATGGGTGATGAGTTGTTAAAAGTAACAGCAGAAAGATTACAAGCCTGTATTAAAGAGGGTGACACTGTTTCACGATTTGGTGGTGATGAATTTGTCTTGTTGTTGAAAAGATTCAACCAAAACCAAGCCCATGAATTGAGTGAATCCATTCGCTTGGCCATTGAAAAAATCAGGATTGAATCGACACCATTGTCCTCCAGCTTTGGCGTTGCTCAATGGCGTCAGGAAGAATCATACCAGTCCTTGTTCAAACGGGCAGATACAGCTTTGTACCAATCCAAGAACAACGGTCGAAACAAAGTGTCCATCGCTTGATTGACCGCGCCATCACTTGAGCAAATTGACTGGGCTTTCAAGCAGACTTTGGTACCATGGCGTGGTTCTGACTTGATCATCTTTCTGTTCGGCTTCAGTTTTTGAACCCAGTGTGTTTTCATGTGGGTAAGTCAATGCGCCATCCGCCCCATTGAGTAGAGGTATTTCGGTGTTGTTGTGTTGTTGCTTTTTCATGGTTTGGGTTTACTTCTGTTGAAAGAGCGCCCATAATAATTCCTCAAGTTTACTTGAGGTCAAGCCCCCATGAGAAAAAAAATCAGATCTGCGAATTGGTCGGTTGGCGAGGTGGCCAAACGCAGCGGTGTGAACGTATCGACCCTTCACTTTTATGAAGAGAAAGGCTTGATCCATGCCAGCCGCAACAGCGGCAATCAACGGCGCTACTTCAAAGACGTTTTGCGACGAATCGCGGTGATCAAGGCCGCCCAAAAAGTTGGCATCAGCCTCACTGAAATCAAGCAAGCCTTGTCCTTTTTGCCCACCAGTCACGCACCCAACAAAAGCGACTGGGAGCGTTTGTCCAAACAATGGCGCGCGGATTTGGAGCAACGCATCAAAGACCTGACCGCATTGAAAGACAAAATCACCGGCTGCATCGGTTGCGGTTGTCTGTCTTTGAAAGCCTGTCCCCTTTACAACCCCAACGACCATCTGGGACAGCAACAATCGGGCGCCGTTTTGCTCAACTCAAGTGATGAATAAGTTGTTCATCATTGGTTTGCCCAGAACCGGCACCACCAGCATCAGTTGTGCTTTGATGGAAGCTGGATTGAAAGTGGCACACACGGCCTACACCATTCAATCGTTCGAACAAGCCGATGTCGTATCAGACTCACCTTGTTACAGTGATTACCCACAATTGGACACCATTTACCCCGGGTCTAAATTCCTTTATTTGGAACGTGACCTGGACACCTGGCTGCCTTCGATGCGCTTGTTGCTCAAAAAAATCACGCCATACATACAACCCAATGGCCGATTCAATCCCATCATCAAACGCTGTTATCGCACAGTTTTTTCCTTTGATGGCACCGGCGACTTACCCAGTGATGAACACTTGCGGGCTTGTTACCAAAACCACAGGGAACAAATCCACCAGTATTTTGCGGATCGAAGTGACTGGGTGTCATTGAACATCACGGATCCCGAAGCACCACTCAAGTTGTGGCACTTCCTCGGCCTCACTGGTACGCTACCTGATGTTTTTCCTCACATCAACCGTGGCCGCATGATCACCGCTTGGAAAGACATCAAACACCCCAACAAAATCAATTCGGTGGCATCAGGGCCACACCGTCGCAAGTTTTTTGATTACAGTTCCAAACGTTCATAACAAAAAAATCATACCCTGTTTTGAAAATCATTCATGTATAATTTTGCCAACTCTCGGGGTGCCATTGGCTGAGACTCAATGTGATTGAGGACCCGCAGAACCTGATCCGATTAGCATCGGCGTAGGGATGAGTGAGACAGCCCAATGGCTATCGCCTGTCTGCATGCGCCACAAAACCTTGAGGAACGTAACATGACAAGCGACAAGACCACCAAAAGCAACACGCCACACACCATCACCCGAACACCCTTACCACAATCGCGAAAAACCCATGTGGCCGGTGATCTGCACCCAGGCATCCAAGTGCCGATGCGTGAAATCCAATTGAGCAACGGCGATTCGATCACCGTGTATGACACCTCTGGCCCCTACACTGATACTCGCATTGACATTGATGTGAGAAAGGGACTGGATGCGCCAAGGAAACAATGGGTCACTGATCGAGGCGATGTTGAATCCTACCCCGGTCGTCCGGTTCAAGCCATAGACAACGGTTACAGCAATGAAAGCAAGGCGTTTGTCAGTCACAGCCCGGCGTTGCAAAGGACGCCATTGCGTGCCAAAGCCGGTGCCAATGTCACGCAACTTCATTATGCGCGGAAGGGCATCATCACACCAGAAATGGAATTCATCGCCATCCGGGAAAATCAGAAACGCGCCCAATTAAAGCAACAACAAGCTCCCGCCGAGCGCAACGCGCGCCTCAAAGGTGAATCTTTTGGCGCCCGAACCCCAGAGGACATCACGCCTGAATTTGTTCGCTCCGAAGTCGCTGCGGGTCGTGCCATCATCCCAGCCAACATCAACCACGGTGAGCTGGAACCGATGATCATCGGCCGCAATTTCCTGGTTAAAGTGAACGCCAACATCGGCAATTCAGCCGTCACTTCCAGTATCGAAGAAGAAGTGGAGAAACTGGTCTGGGCCACACGCTGGGGCGCTGACACCGTGATGGATTTATCGACCGGCAAAAACATCCACGCCACCCGCGATCACATCATCCGCAATTCACCGGTGCCTATCGGCACTGTGCCGATTTATCAAGCTTTGGAAAAGGTCGGTGGCATCGCTGAAGATTTGACGTGGGAGGTGTTTCGTGACACCTTGATCGAACAAGCGGAACAAGGCGTTGATTACTTCACCATCCATGCCGGCGTGCTGTTGCGTTATGTGCCATTGACTGCTGAACGCGTCACAGGCATTGTCTCACGCGGTGGCTCCATCATGGCCAAATGGTGCATCGCTCACCACAAAGAGAATTTCCTCTACACCCACTTTGAAGACATTTGCCAGATCATGAAAACCTATGATGTCAGCTTTTCTTTGGGTGACGGCTTGCGTCCTGGTTCCTTGGCTGATGCCAACGATGCGGCCCAGTTTGGCGAGCTGGAAACCTTAGGAGAGTTGACCAAAATCGCATGGCAACACGATGTTCAAGTCATGATTGAAGGCCCTGGCCATGTGCCCATGCACCTGATCAAGGAAAACATGGACAAGCAGTTGGCCGAGTGTGACGAGGCGCCTTTTTATACTTTGGGACCGCTGACCACAGACATTGCACCTGGATACGATCACATCACTTCAGGCATTGGCGCGGCGATGATTGGCTGGTTTGGTTGTGCCATGTTGTGCTATGTGACCCCAAAGGAGCATTTGGGCTTGCCCAACCGCGATGACGTCAAAACCGGTATCATCACTTACAAATTGGCTGCCCATGCGGCCGATGTGGCCAAAGGTCACCCGGGTGCCCGCCACCGGGACGACCTGTTGTCTCAAGCGCGTTTTGATTTCCGCTGGGAAGACCAGTTCAACCTGGGTTTAGACCCCGATACGGCACGCGAATACCACGACGAAACCTTACCCAAAGATTCGGCCAAGGTGGCCCATTTCTGCTCCATGTGCGGGCCCAAGTTTTGCTCGATGAAAATCAGCCAAGACGTCAGAGACTACGCCGCTGAAAAAGAAAAAATAGCATCGGGTATGGCCGCCAAATCCGCTGAATTCAAAGAAAGCGGTGGTGAGATCTATTTGAAAGTCAACAACTGACATGCAACGGGCGAAAATGCGATTGGGTGTCGCTGGTGCCGGGGTTGCTGGCAGCTTATTGGCTTGGCGACTGGTCATGATGGGTCACCAAGTGACGGTGTTTGATGCCGCAGACGAAAGTGATGAGCGGGCGTGCTCACATGCCGCTGCTGGGATGCTTTCACCTTGGGCTGAAGCGGAAACCGGTGCATCCGAAATCGTTCACTTGGGCCAGCAGTCGATGTCACTCTATCAACAATGGCTGCCACAATTGTCGTCAATCATTGAGTTCAAAAAACAAGCCAGTCTGATCACAGCACATCCGAGCGACCACACCGAGCTGCTTCAATTCAGCCGCTTGTTGGCACGCCACCAAATCATCAC
>JAUHZH010000245.1 GCA_030426065.1 Gammaproteobacteria bacterium | reverse complement strand
ATTTCCACATCGTAATTACCACGCTTCCAATCACCAAAATACTGTTCAATCCAAGCATGAGTTTGATTAACATCAACATCACCCACCACAATCACAGCCGCTTTTTCTGGACGGTACCAACGATTAAAGAAGGTCAAGGCATAGTCCATTTGATTGGGCATGTCTTCGATGTCCTTCAAAAAGCCCATGGTGGTGTGGCGGTAAGTGTGTTTTTTATAGGCCGTTTTCCTGACGGTTTCAAACAGCTGGCTGAACGGGCTGGCTGAATTCTTTAAATATTCACCTTTGACCGCCAAAGCTTCTGTTCTGAATTGTGCTTCAGAGAATTTCAGGTTTTGAAAGCGATCGGCTTCCAGTGCCAACATGTCTTCTAAATCGTCTTTAACGAAAGTGACGTGGTAGTTGGTGTAATCATCGGTGGTGTAAGCGTTTTGATCAGCTCCCATTTTTTTCAGCTTTTCACCGTATTCGGCTTGGCTGTAATTTTCCGTGCCCCTGAACATCATGTGTTCGAAAAAATGAGCAAAGCCCGACTTCCCAGGTTCCACTTCGTTGCGAGAACCGGTTTGGACGGGGATTTGCAGAGACACGACATCTGGAAAATCGGTTTTAACGACAATGGCTTTCAAGCCGTTTGCCAAAGTGCGCATGTCATAGGCTTGGCTGAACACTTTGTCCTGGGCTGAGTTCGAAGCCACTGTGTGGCTTTTTTCTGGTTTGGTTTGGTGGGGCGCACAAGCTGTCAATGCCGCCACAACCAATGCAATCATGGTTTTCTTCATGGTGTTTTGATACGGGTCGTAAAATGGAGGGTATTTTGACACAGACCTTGAGATTCGGCCTGTGTCAAAAGTACATGTTGGTGCGATTTTAAGCGCTTAAATCAGCTGTATCACTCAAAATTATCGGCAAAGATCAGGTCATTGTTGACGCAATTGACCGTCATTTCGACCAAACCGAAAGAGCCCCCATTTAAAGTGTAGTGGAAACGGTCCAGGGTCTGTCCGTCATTACAGTAATCAGTAGCAGGTTGGTATATGAGTTGTGTATTGTTATCGATGGTCACTGTACCATTTTCTGGTTGAGTAACAGAAGCAATCTCATTGACGCCGCCGTCGACATCATTGTCGTTGCTCATCACATCCAAAACACTTTGTCCCGAATCTTCGTCGACAACAAACTGGTCATTCACAGCCAAGGGGCTGACATTGTTGTCATCCCAATTACCAATGGGGTAAAAAGTGGGCCCACCTGTTTTACATAACATGCTGTCCGGGGCGATGTCGTTGACGGCGGTGCGATACCAAAACACAATGTCTTCCCCCATCAGGGTTTCAGGCAAATTACTGGGGTCGTTGTCATCACCAACCAACTTTTCTTCTTGCATGATGCAGTTACCCAAGCTGTTTGAACCTGGCGTGTCAGAATACTCAGTCAATGTACCATTGATCAGTTTGTATCGCGTGGTCATGACATCCACTTCATGATGGCCCGCACCACTTGGATCAAATGGCACTTCGTAATCATTAATCTCGCCTTTCTGGGAATCGCCATTGCTACCGGGTACCACACGAAAACCGCGGCCAGTCACGCTGTCTCTCACCACCCAAGTGACTTCATCTGAGAATACTTGCTCATGGTTGGTTGTCGCCAAAGATTCTCTGAAGTCAGCAAACTCTTCATCTTGTCGAGTTTCACCAAAATCAGTTGATATGAACATTTCATCGTTACCAGGGCCATCGATGTCAAAGTTAATTCGCCAATAGCCATGGTGCCAGTGGGTGTTGTTGCTTTGAGTTCCCGTACTGTTACCAAAGCCAAACCGCGGCTGAATGCGTCCATCATCATGAAAAATATAACGCGCCGTGTACTTGTACCACGAAGCAGCGTGGTTGGTGGTCAGAACCATATGGTCACTGTACTTTTCAACTTGAACAGCAGTGGTACAATCGTTCACATCACCCACAGTTCCCGTGCCTCCTGGTGAAACATCTTGGAATGGGCAGCTTCCGACACTTTGGGTTTTGCTGATTGAAGCGTCACAGGTGGTGATTGCAGGCCTAACCGGGTCTTCGATGCCACTGGCTTGTAAGAATTGAGAAGGAGTGTCTTTCCAATCTCGGTAACACAAACTGGATATGTATTGAGCGAACAACATCGGCATGTGCATGCGTTCCAATGCCAAAATGCCCTTGTAGTGCACCTTGCGAACTTCCAGGCTGGAACCTTGACTTGCTGAACTGGCGTCTACATTCAAATAGCACATTTCCCAAACTGGGTTGACTGTTGGCCAAGCAACGTATTGCTCACCAGGGTCATTACAGGACACAAGGCCGCCGGCATGAATGTTAAAGGCCAACACCAAACCGGCCAAAATAAATCGTCTTCTCATGGATTCTCTCTTTTTTTATTGTGATTGAAATTAGGGTATGGGATGCTGCGATCTGTCATGCGAACCACCGCATGCACCACCAATTCTTTGGTATTTGTGTGCGCAAAAACATGGACGCAACGCTGCCCCAAACTGCAAGGGCGATTTGGCGTTTCTTCTGCATAATTGAAACCGCCTTGAAGATGTATGGTTTCTTTGATTTCTGCCAAAGACTTCAAAACATCGGGGTGTTTTTTAAACAAATCATAGGCAACCTCCATTTCTTCTCTGGTCATGCGGCCATCGTATTCGGGCCCGTAGGTTTCATTGACCAACTGACCGTCCAGCCCATACGTTCGAACAAAGCCCTGCTTTTTCTGGTAGTCGTAACCTTGGGTGTAGCGATACTTTTTTTGACCATCAGCAGTGGAAACCACATCTTGCCAATCATTGATCGTTATTTCCAACCACTCGCCTTTCTCGTTGGTGGTTATTTTTTTGGCTTTGTTGGGCCAATCGGCTTCTGCTATGGTGCCAAAAGTCACACCCTGTGCGACCGATCCAAGTGTCAGTAAAATCAGCAGCAAAGAAAAACTTGTAACATATCCTTTGGTCATCATGGCTGAACCTCAGATGCTGATGATGTCTTCATGGTTTGAACTTGTATGCTCTCTGTGGCCATCGGCACCGGAGCAGAACGGCCGTTGTTTTCCCACAACGACTTCATAAAAGCCCCTCGGTTCATGTCTGCGGGACCAACGGTCCACTGGCGATCACAGGTCAAATTTTCACTTTGAAAACTGTTTTCTGTGGCTTGGTTGTCCAAAAATTCGATGTATTCTTTGCTCGCTGTTTGGTAGTTCAAAGTCGCGCTGACAGTCAATGGCATTTGCACTCCAGTCACCGGGAAGGTGTATTCAGTGGTGTCGTGGTTCACCATCTCACCATCAATGATCGGGTAGTTTTGGCCAACAGGCGCCAATGTGATGTCCCCACCACCTTTGAACCCCAAAGGTGGGATTCGGTTGTCTTTGTAGATGCAATTGTTGAGCACGAAGTGAAACATCTTTCTGTTCTGAGCATCGGTGATTTCACAGGTTTGATTGCCTGCGTTCCAAATACCTTGTAGTGCCTCATAGATCTTGATTTGGGGGTCTTCCGTCAGCACCGCAGTGGCAGCGTCGTAAGCACCACTTTCAAAGACCACTTGTTTGTTGGCGTCTTCTACCCTCAGATGCAGCCACATGCGCCTGCCCTCTGGGTAACCGGTTGGCAGCTTGTGGCCTGTGAGGTTGGTGACCTTGACTGCCACAGTCACTTGGTTACCATCGTTGGCTGTTTGTTCTACAGCCAGATGTGCGCTTTGGGTTTGTAACATGGCCAAAGCCCAATCACGTGTTTCATCATACAACTCCTTGACCCCTTCATTATCGGCTTCCAGTGCATCACCATAGGTGTTTTTGATCACCATTGGAATCCAGGCATTACCACCGACAAATTGGTGCGTAGCCAAATCACCCTGCCGGTCACCTGAGCTGTTGAACTGACAAGCTTTGGTGCTTGGATCGTCTGATTGTGGCATGTGACAGGTTTGGCAGGTCTCTCCTTTGGCCAAGTAAGGGACGGTGTCGCTGTTGGGCATGTCCAATCCATCTCGGTAAATCAAATCAGCAAACAATGAATGTTTCCACTCTGAGTAAGTGCGCTCTATGGGCATGGCATGTTCGGTTTCGACGCCATTGTGGAACAGTTTTTTGGCAATCACCAACATGCCATTTTGCTCGATTTCCGGGGATGAAACATCATGACATGAGCCACAAAACT
>JAUHZH010000003.1 GCA_030426065.1 Gammaproteobacteria bacterium | reverse complement strand
GCACTGCTTTATCAAGCGCGTCTTGGTCATCATCCAATGCCAAGTCCGGTTCCAAGCCAGTAGGGTGTGTTTGTTTGTTGCGGTCAGCAAATTCAGCGATGGACAAACGAACCAGAGAGCCGTCTGGCAATTGAACTTGACTGATGCCTGTGGTCAGCCCAGCTGATTTTGCACCGGAAAACAGCACGTGGTCTTGTCCATTGAAAGCCATGGCAACGGCTTCGGCAGAACTGGCTGTGTTGCGATCCAGTAACACCACAACTTGTTGCCTTTGGTTGGTCGCTTTGACTTTTTGATTGAGCCCAGCGAGGTCATGTCCCAAGGCTTGCTTGATTTGGTCGCCCAACATGACGTGTTGGTCATTGATGCGCCACGGCCATTCAGCCCCTTTGGAGTCCAGCATGTAGCCAACCACACCCTGGTCAAGCAAAGGAGCCACAGCGGCCAACATGGGCCACATGCTGCCGCCACTGTTGCCCCTCAGGTCGACGATCCAGCCACAGTGGGATGGGTCCAGATGTTGTTTGTACAGTTCTTGAGCCGCTTGAAGATAGGCTGTCGCATCACCCGTTGTTTTGTTGAAGCCAGGAATTTTGATGTAGCCCAGTCCGGTCAATTGATGCTCAGCAGATGGCACATCATCCTGAGGTTGACCTGTCTGCTTACTCTTCATCTTGGTATGGGCTTTTTCATTAACCACGGTTGCTGGCATGAAACTGGCGTGATCATCACCCATCTCTTTCAATAATTGCACCACCGAACCATGTGCGTCAGCAACTTCTTGAGCGCCCTTTAAAGAATCAAAATAGCTGTTTTTAACCGACTCATTGATGGGGTACATGCTGTCTGCACGAATCAATTCAAATGACGTTTCCGCGTATTGTTGCACTGCAGGGCTGACTTGCTCGCCCGCTTGTTGTTGCATCGACAAGTCATCCAGCCAAACGACGCCTTCTCCCATGGCCAAGACGCCCAACTCAATGGCAGTCACGGCGGTCAGTCGAGGCGATCGGATGCTGACTTCAGTCCAGTTTTGTGAGCCCGACAGTGCATAGGCTCTCATGTCGTCCTGGTGGATCAACTGGCCCTCAGAGAATACCCTTAAGTAAAGGGCGGTTTCACCCCGCAAGTGCGAGGTTTTCAGGCGCCCAGTCAGCACAAACCGGGCATCGATGGGTTGTTCTGTGGTGTGCTTTTGATAAATCATGATCGCCTTGCCGCCGCCCTGTCCATCCATTTTCAAAGACCGACTGTCAAGTTCAAACCCGGCGTCATAAGAAAGCTGAAACCCATCCTTGATGTGCGATTGCCAGCCCAAAGGTATATTCTGTTCACTCAAGCCGCTCTCAAAGTCAACTTGATCGCTTGTTGCTTCCATTACCTGTGCTGAATGACTCAAGCTTGCCAAGGGAAGGGCGAGAAGCAATGTAAGTGTGAGTTGTGCGTGTCTCATGTGTCGTCCTTTGATTCAGTTTTTATATGTTAACAACTAGGCACAATTAAAAACACGGCAGAATTAACAAAAGATGTGGTGAAGATAATGAATTTGATCAAAATGAGCATTGGCTTTGTCAGAATTGTGATGGCAGGGTGACACCAGATTTCATGTGATTAATGGTATCATTCCGGTTTCTGGTCGCCAAAATCATATGGATGTGGCAAGCTTTCTTTTGGTTTAATAAATAACAGGTCTTTGCGTGAATAACACTCCCACAGTTCCAATGACCACTTTATTGTGGTTCTTATTCTGTTTCATGGTCGTCAATCCGGTTGTGGCTGAACCCCATCAAGAACCAAACCACATAAAGTCAATCATCAGTGAAACGACACATACAGAAAAATTGTTACCCACTCCAGAAGGCACAGGAGGCCAAAAGGGAGAATTTGGCAGATCTGTTGCTTTGGATGACAACAGGGCATTGGTTGGTGCTGCCAAATTCAATGTAACAGGTCAAGCATTCATATATGAATTCAATGGGGTCAACTGGGTTGAAACAGCAAAGCTGGTTCCTTCAGTTTCTGGTCAGGCACTCATTTTTGGTGGAGCAGTCAGTTTGGAAGGTGACCGGGCTGTCATCGCTGCTCACCAGGGAAATGACTTCAAAGGGTCAGTTTTTGTCTTTGACTATGATGGTGTTGAATGGGTAGAAACTGCCATCTTGACGGCCAGTGATGGTGACTTAAGGGATGGGTTTGGTTATGCCGTCAGTTTATCACAAGACCGTATTCTCGTTGGTGCATATAGAGATGATGACTTGGCTTATCTGGCTGGTGCCGTTTATGTATATGAGTTCAATGGATCAGAATGGGTTGAGTCTGCCAAAATTTATGCCCATGACGGAAAGGGGGGAGACTTTTTTGGGTTGTCATTGGACTTAGAGGAAAACATCGCTGTGGTTGGGTCTAAGAGTGACCCGGTATTCAATGATGCAGGTTCGGTTTATCTATATGAATACCAAGATGAAAACTGGGAGTTGATCACTAAATTACAAGCCAATGATAAAGAAAATTACGATGAGTTTGGGTCTGCGGTCAATTTAAATAAAGGCCGACTTGTTGTTGGAGCCAAAGGAAGGCAAGATCATGGCAGGAATTCTGGTGCCGCATATGTATTTGAATTTGATGGTAAATCTTGGTCAGAAGTGAGTAAAGTGTTGCCGAGTGATGGTCTTGAAGGTGATCACTTTGGGTATACAGTCAGCCAAAATAACACTTCTGTGTTGGTTGGCACTTTCTCTGAAGAAGACAGGCAGGGAAGGGTGTATGTTTATGAGCAAAATAATGGTAACTGGGAAGAAGTTTCAAAGTTGTCTGCGAGTGATGGCTCGGGTCAAAATTTATTTGGCAACCACGTTGCTGTTTTTGAAGATAAATTGTTGATAGGAGCCATGGGCGATCAAATCCAAACGGGTGCAGCCTATGTGTTTGTTCGTGAAAATGATGCATGGGTAGAACACACAAAGATAATCTCTGAGCCGGGCATCGGTGCTGCTTTTGAACTATTTGGTAAAGTTTTGAGCGCATCAGGAAATCGGGTTTTGGTTGGGGCTGAAGGTTTCGAAAACAGTAAGGGTGCTGCCTACGTATTCGAATTCAATGGTCAGCATTGGAACCTGATGCAAAAACTACAAGCGAGTGATGGTGAAGCTCAAGATTTTTTTGGTAACTCAGTCAGTTTGGATGGAGACCGAGCAGTCATAGGAGCCATCAAGAACAGTGTCAATGGTGTCAGAACAGGTTCGGCTTATGTTTTTGAGTTCAATGGAAAGGACTGGGTTGAAACTGAAAATTTGACTTATGCCGGCGCCAAACAATACTCACAATTTGGGGTTTCAGTGGGTGTTTCTGACGATAAAATTTTAGTGACCTCTAAGAATGACGGCGTGGTCTTGTATTTTCAGTATTTAGAGGGTTCTTGGGTTCAATCTTCTGTGCTTGCTTCTCCAGACCAAAATGGTGGGTTTGGAAATCCTTTGGCAATCAGTGGTAACCGAGCTTATATTTCTGATACACGCCATGATAACAATGTTGGCGCAGTGTTTGTTTATGAGCATGATGGTGCCAATTGGGTGGAATCTGGTTTAATCGCTGCTCAAGATGGGCATCAAGGTCATCGCTTTGGTCGTTCGTTGAGTGTATTTGCAGACAGGGTTCTGATAGGAACCAATGAAGATTCAAGCATGGGCACCAGAGCTGGAGCCGCTTATGTGTTTGACTTTAACGGAATTGATTGGCAACAAACTGCTAAGCTGTTTGGACATGACATAGGAAATGAAGATGCCTTCGGGGCATCAGTTGCTCTTTCAGAGAGTATGGCCTTGGTATCAACCCCTTATTTTGGAAATGAAAACAAAGGTGTGGCTTACGTTTTCAAGCTTGACAATGGACATTGGTCAGAATATGCCAAGCTTCAAGCCAATGAGGGTGGGATGTTTGATCTATTTGGGTTGGGGGTGGAATTGGTTGGAGGCACAGCGTTTTGTGGAACAGCATATGATTTGGACAGGGGGTACTTGTCTGGATCAGTCTATGTGTATGACCTCAATGGAGATTTTGACTTGATTTTTCGCAACGGTATGGAATGAAGATATTCCCATTTGAGAAAGCGCCAAACTGAATGCTTGGCGCTTGTTACTTGATTTATAAAATCCCCAACAGATCAAAGGCAGATTGACCGGCGAATTTCGCGGCTGAACCGAGCTGTTCTTCGATGCGCAGCAGTTGATTGTATTTTGCGATGCGGTCGGAGCGGCACAGGGAGCCGGTTTTGATCTGGGTTGCAGAAGTGGCGACGGCCAAGTCGGCGATGGTGTTGTCTTCGGTTTCACCAGAGCGGTGAGAGATCACAGCGGTGTATCCTGAGCGGTAAGCCAAGTCGATGGCTTCCAGGGTTTCTGTCAGCGTGCCGATTTGGTTGAATTTGATCAGGATGGAATTGGCGATGTTTTTGTCGATGCCTTCTTTGAAGATGGCGGTGTTGGTGACAAACAAATCATCACCGACCAGTTGGACTTTGTTGCCGAGTTTCTCGGTCAAGTGCTTCCAGCCAACCCAATCACCTTCGTCCAAACCGTCTTCGATGCTGATGATGGGGTATTGGTCGACCCAAGAGGCCAAAAAGTCAGTGAATTGTTCTGAGGTCAGTTTTTTGTTTTCACCAGCCAAATGGTAGAGGCCGTCTTTGTGGAATTCAGAGCTGGCAACATCCAAGCCCAAGTAGACTTGTTCGCCAATCTTGTAGCCAGTCTGGTGGATTGCTTCTAAAATGGTATCGACCGCTTCAACATTGGATCGCAGGTTCGGTGCAAAACCGCCTTCGTCGCCAACCGCAGTGGACAGGCCCTTTGATTTCAAAACTTTGGCCAAGGCATGAAAAATTTCGGTGCCGCAACGCAGTGATTCAGAAAAAGAATCAAAACCTGTTGGCAGGACCATGAATTCTTGCACATCGATGTTGTTGTCGGCGTGTTCGCCACCATTGATGATGTTCATCATCGGTACCGGCAGGACGAATTCGTCTTGGGTGGCGATGCTTTTGAACAGGGGTTCACGCTTGTGGTTCGCCACCGCATGCGCATTGGCCAAGGAAACACCGAGCAGGGCGTTGGCGCCCAAGTTGCTTTTGTTGTCGGTGCCATCAAGGGCCAACATGGCTTGATCCAAACCGGCTTGGTCGGTTGCATCTCGGCCTTTCAGGGCGTCGTTCAAAGTGGCATTGACGTTGTTGACGGCTGTTCTCACACCCTTACCCAAATAGCGACTTTTGTCACCATCACGCAGTTCTATGGCTTCGCGCGCGCCGGTTGATGCGCCGGATGGCACAATGGCACGGCCGAAAGCGCCTGACTCCAAGGTCACTTCGGCTTCCAAAGTGGGGTTGCCGCGTGAGTCCAAAACTTCACGGGCGTGGATGTGTTTAATTCCAGTCATTTTGCTGCTCCTGAAAGGGTTGTGATTTCACAGTTTCGTCAATGGTTTTGAGTGTTTTTAACAAGCCGGCCATTTGGTTCAGTTTGACGGCGTTGGGACCGTCGGATTTGGCATTGGCAGGATCTGGGTGGGTTTCCATGAACAAGCCCGAAATGCCCACGGCAGTCGCAGCCCGTGCCAAAACAGGCACGTGTTCTCTTTGCCCCCCCGATGAGCCGCCCTGTCCACCTGGTAATTGCACTGAATGTGTGGCATCGAACACCACGGGGCAGCCGGTTTCTCGCATCACGGCGAGTGAGCGCATGTCAGAGACCAGGTTGTTGTAACCAAAACTGGCACCGCGTTCGCAGACCATGATTTGTTCATTGCCAGTCGATTTGGCCTTTTCGACCACGTTGATCATGTCCCATGGGGCCATGAACTGACCTTTTTTGATGTTGACCGGTTTGCCTGCGGCACAAACACGCAAGATGAAATTGGTCTGGCGGGCCAGGAATGCTGGTGTTTGTAAGATGTCAACCACATTGGCCACTTCTTCAATCGGTGAGTCGTCGTGGACGTCGGTGATCACAGGTACGCCGACTTGGTTTTGCACCTCCGATAAAATGCGCAAACCTTCTTCCATACCGAGGCCACGGAAAGAGGTCAACGAAGTGCGGTTGGCTTTGTCAAAAGAAGATTTGAAGACAAAAGGGATGCCCAATTGATCGGTGACTTCTTTCAAGTGTCCAGCGGTGTCGATGGCCAATTGCAGTGATTCGATCACGCACGGGCCAGCGAGCAAGAAAAAGGGTTGGTCCAATCCTGCTTCAAAATGACAAATTTTCATGTTCATGCTCCGTTCTTGTGCCTCAAGGCGGCGGCAATGTAACTGCTGAACAGTTTGTGGCCGTCACGCGGCGTGGAATTGAATTCCGGGTGGAATTGACAAGCCAAAAACCATGGGTGCTCAGGGATTTCGACCATTTCAACCAGTCTACCATCTTCTGAGTGGCCGCAAAACACCAAACCAGCCTGACTGAGTTGGTCGGCATAGTTGTTGTTGAATTCGTAGCGGTGGCGATGTCGCTCAGACACCACGGTATTTTGGTAAACGCTGTGGGCCAAAGTGCCTTCGCCAATCAAGGTGTTTTGAGCGCCCAAGCGCATGGTGCCGCCCATGTCAGATTGGGCGCTTCGGATTTCTTTCTGGCCTTCGCGGTCCATCCATTCGGTGATCAAGCCAATCACAGGATGGGGTGTGGACTCTACGTTTTCGGTGGTGTTGGCATCGGCCAATCCACAAACATTCCGCGCGTAATCAATCACAGCGGCGTGCATGCCATAACAAATGCCAAGGTAGGGGATTTTGTTTTCGCGGGCATGGGTGACGGCAAAGATCTTGCCTTCAAAGCCTCGGTTGCCAAAACCGCCTGGTACCAAGATCGCATCAACACCATCAAAAACACGGGCGTCTTTCTCTTTGCCCAAGGCTTCTGAATCGATGTGTTTGATTTCTACTTGTGTGCCATTGGGAATCCCAGCATGGCGCAGCGCTTCATTGAGCGATTTGTAGGCATCTGAATGGTTCAGGTATTTGCCGACCATGGCGACGGTGACTTGGTGTTGGGTGTTGGCTTCTGCTTCGACCACACGTTGCCACTCAGTCAAATCAGCAGGACCGCAATCCAAGCCGAAGCGTTCCACAACCAGGTCATCAAAGCCTTCTTTTTGCAGCTCTTCTGGAATTTGATAAATGTTGTCACAGTCCAATACGGGAATCACTGCGCGGGCTTCCACATTGGTGAACAAGGCGATTTTGTGCTGCTCTGATTCTGGGATTGGGTGTTCGGCACGACACAACAAGATGTCGGGCTGAATACCAATCGAGCGCAATTCCTTGACCGAGTGTTGGGTCGGCTTGGTCTTCAGTTCGCCGGCGGCGTTGATGTAAGGCACCAAAGTCAAATGGACGAACAAGGCGTTGTTGCGGCCTTCTTCGACGCCCATTTGGCGGATGGCTTCCATGAAGGGCAGGGATTCAATGTCACCCACCGTACCACCAATTTCAACCATGATGACGTCAAAACCTTCAGCGGCTTGGCGCACTTTGGATTTGATTTCATCGGTGATGTGTGGAATCACCTGAACGGTGCCACCCAAATAATCACCACGGCGTTCTTTGCGAATCACTGACTCGTAGATTTGGCCTGAAGTGTAGTTGTTGTTGCGAGACATTTTGGTTCGAACAAAACGCTCATAGTGACCCAAGTCAAGGTCGGTTTCGGCACCGTCTTCGGTGACAAAAACCTCGCCGTGTTGGAATGGGCTCATGGTGCCCGGATCGACATTGATGTAAGGGTCAAGCTTCATCAATGTGACTGTTAAACCGCGTGCTTCAAGCAAAGATGCCAACGAAGCCGCCGCGATGCCCTTCCCAAGTGACGATACCACACCACCTGTGACAAATACGAATTTAGCCATGCTGCGTAAAAAAGAATTGTGAACTCAGAAAGGAACTGCATTATATCGGATGCATTCTTTGAATGCCATGAAAAGCGTTTTTTTCAGGCCATTCTGTATCAGAAAAGCGCTGACTTCTGGCACTGTGAAATCTGCGGTTGGTTTGCTACCCTGATAGGTATTCAATTTTGAGAACACCTGTGGAACTGTTATTGGTCATCGTTATTTTTTACATCATCTTCAAATGTTTGGGTTTGTTGCTGTTGTTGCTGGCGATGCCATTCATTGCAGTGATTGGGTTTTTCTTGGCCATCGGATTGACTTTGTTTCTGTTTTTCGGTGCGGTGGCACTGGGCATCATCAAGTTGTTGCTGCTGCCGTTTTTGTTGATATTGTTGATTCCATTGGCTCTCTTCACTTAAAGACACCAGTGTAGTGTCCTGTACTTGGCTGGGCTATCAGTGGACTGTGAAACTGCCCTATACAAGGCGTCATCCGCAGGGAATGGCACTTCCTTTTCAAGGGTGACAACGCAGTAGAGGGCGGTTTCCCAGTTCGCCCGAAGGGAAGCCATCAAATGCCCCAATACTGCGTTGCAGCTTTTACTAAGGGGGTGGCCATTACCTGCAAGCTGCGCCTTGTCTTGGCACATTTGATGACTTCTGTTACCCTATCCAAGTACAGGACGCTACACTCATGTCAGCGCCGACCATAACAGTCGGCGCTTTTTTTTGTTTCACTGAACCCATCATTGGGTATTGATGTTGAATTCTATGGTTTGACGGACCTTGAAGGGCACGGCTTTGCCGTCAACCACCCTGGGATGGAACGTCCACTTGCGCACGGCTTTGATCGCTGCTTTATCAAAGGCGCGGTTGGGTTTGTTGGCCAAAATTTCAACGTCGGACACGCCACCCATTTCATTGACTGTGATCAACACTTCGACCCAGCCTTCAACCTTGCGTTGCAATAAGGCCGGTGGGTACATCGGTGCGATGCCCACTTTCAGTGTGCCTCCGGCCCCGTACGGTCCTTGTTCTGCATTGGGTTTAGGTAATCGATTCAAGTCGGACAAATGAAACCAGTTCTTGTCGGTTTTGATGCCTGTGACCAATGAAGGGCCCCTGCCGTCTTCGGGGATGTCCATGGCAATGGTGGGTATGGCAGGTGGCTCGCTGGTTTTTTCCATTTCAGGCAAAACACGCTTGATTTTGGGTTGGACAACCGGCTCGGTGAAGTCTTTGATAAAGTCAAAATTCACATGGCTGTTTTGCCCTGAAGGCAAGCTGTTTGGTTGAGACAGCAAGTGGCCCATCACCACAAACAACCCCATGGTCACGGCCAAAGCCATCAATGCTGCCGACCCATATCTTTTTATTTCATTCATGATTCATTCTCTCTGGTTAAGAACTGTAGTCTGTTAAAAAGAATGAGCGCTCAATCTGACCCGTTCAAAGCATCCGGCTTTTTACTGGGGTTGTATCTGTGACTTCTGGCACAGAAGATTGGTTCCACATTTCTTTCAATTGGATTTGAACATGACCGTTCAAAAAGCGGATAATGTCTGTCTTTCGGAGGTGAGGATGTGATGAAAAAATTGTTGATTTTGATGTTGTTGTTGGCGTTTTCAGCCCAAGGTGAGCACCCTTTAAAAGGGTTTGAAAAAATCGTGGGTGGCGTGTGGCAATTGGGAGCGGCGGAACAAGAATTCACTTGGGGTGTGGGTAAAAAAGCAGTCGACTCGCGCAGTTACATGGTGGTGGATGGAAAAAGGAAACTGGTCGCTGAAGGGATGTGGTATTGGCACGATGGAGAGAAAAAAATCAAAGGCATCTTTGTCGCCATCGACATGCCGGCTTCGGTTTTTGAATATGAAACTGAATTTCAGGATCATGTGATGCACAACACTTTGGCCACATATGATGTCAAAGGCAACAAATCCATACACACAGAAACTTGGACTTTCATTGATGCCAACAGTTACGACTGGGCACTTTATCAAGAACAGGACGGTCAACAAGTGAAACAAATGGGTGGCCAGTTCACCCGCAAAAAGTGACTTTGATTCTGTTCAACAAACCATTTCAAGTGCTGTCTCAGTTCACTGACTCAGCGGGCAGGGCATGCCTGAAAGATTACATTGAAGCGTCTGGCGTCTATGCCGCTGGCCGCCTGGATTATGATTCGGAAGGGTTGTTGTTGCTGACCGATGACGGTGCAGTACAACATGAAATCACTTCAAGTGTTCACAACAAACACTACCTGATACAAGTGGAAGGGTTGGCCAAAAAAGCCCAACTGGATCGTTTGAGAAAGGGGGTCAAGGTGCAAGATTATGTGGCCAAAGCGGTGTCCATTGAACCGTTATTCAAAAAACCAGGTTTTGTATGGAAACGCAACCCGCCCATCAGACAGCGCAAAAACAAACCCACCTCTTGGTTGGTGATTGTCCTGAATCAGGGAAAAAACCGACAGGTTCGTCGCATGATGGCAGCGGTTGGCTTACCTGTTTTGCGTTTGATACGGACTCAGGTGGGGCCATGGAAGTTGGCAGATTTGCAGCCTGGCGAGCAAAAAATTGTAACAACTGATTCGCTTGTCCGTTCATCGGGTAATCAAAACAGAGAAACAACATGAAAACCTTCATCATCACTGGCATATTGGCCGTGGCATTCGCTTCTCAAGCTGGCATCTTCGGCAGTGAAAAAGTAGGCGACAACGTCAATGCACCTGAAAAAGACCTGGACTCTGTCAATGGCAGCATCACGGTCGGGAGCCAATCTCACGTTGATAACCTGGACACGGTCAATGGTTCGATCAAAGTGGGCAGTGGTTCAACCGTGGGCAAAGTCGACACCGTCAATGGCAGTGTGCGTTTTGGCGACGGTGTCACGGCTGACAAGGTGGAAGCCGTGAATGGTTCATTGTCTTTGGGTAATGGTTGTCACATCAAAGGCCATGCCGAAACCGTCAATGGCAAAATCACAGCAGGAGATGGTTGTGAAGTGGAAGGCGATTTAGAAACCGTTAATGGCAAAATAACCGCTCAAAACAGCCGCATCGATGGCAGCGTCAAAACCACCAATGGAGACATCACTTTGACTGATGGCACCGTGGTTTCAGGCGATGTGGTGATTGACAAATCGACCGGATTTTTCAACACCAACAAGAAGGTCCCAACCGTCACCATCGGTGACAATGTGATTGTCGAAGGTGATTTGCATTTCAAGAAAAGAGTCAAACTGAAAGTTTCCGACAGCGCCAAGATTGGCGATGTGATTGGAGAAGTGGAACGCATGTGATCGCAAACCCTTCCTGACAAAAAAAAGGCTTGCCAAATGGGCAAGCCTTTTTTTTTACATTCAGACTGGAATCAGTTTTGAATGTTGTCAATGGTGGGTGCCTGGCTCCAGGCTTTGGTGCCAGTGACTTTGATGACTTTATAAGCAGAGCAGCCCACTTGGTTGAAGGCGTAGTAATTACCGCGCGCTTCAAATGGCAACGGGTTGTTGCTGTAATGGTGTCCTGATCCGACAGATGAGCTGGTAGAAACAAACAAGCTGGTGCCTTGAGCTGAATCGGTATCAGAATGCTGCACGCCGCTGCCACCAATGATCGAACCATATGATGTTACATATTGTGTCGGTGTGTTTGGTGGATAAGGTCCTGGTGCACCTGTGTAGGCACGGACATTCATGGTGTAGCGATAAAAAGTGTCTTGGAAGCTGTAATCCAAAAACGTGTTGGTGCCGCAATGGTAACCAGAGCCATAAACGACGTCTTTGTTTTGGCTTTCGTTTTTCAACATGTCATCGATGAAGACCAATTCTTCCATTGTTTTAGCTGATTGGTAAATGGCGCTCAAGGTGTCTGACTTTGATTGGTTGGCCAATTGCTCTTCGAGGGCGGCTTTTTGGTCCAGCATGGCTGCTTTACCTTCCAAAATAGTCACGTTGTCAATGTTCACACCTTTTGAGGCAGTGACTTCATTGTGTTCGTTGATTTGGATTTGGAAGCTTTCAGCGTGTGTAAAGAAAGCGGCAGTTAACATGCCTGTAATCATTAAAGATTTCATACTATACTCCTGTCATAGTTTTTATAAAGGAGTTACATAGTAGCAATAAATATGTTACATATTTGTTAAGTTTATTTTAGAAAAATGTATGTTTTTCAGCTTGATGTTTAAACTGGGATGTATTATGTCAGGCGCAATGTCCACCAGTGGCGCCAATACATAATTGCGTTGTGTGATTTCCTTTCTGGGCACTTGAATGGCACCGTCATCGATGATCATGTCATCAATCAACAACAAGTCAATGTCCAAGGTTCTGTTCGAATATCGGGGTTGGCTTCTGTCTCTCCCGTGTCGATCTTCCAGTTGCTGCAACCACTTTTTCATTTCCCATGGGTCAAAAGCCGAGCCCACACGAACCACCAAATTGTGAAAGGGAGGGCCATCAAAACCAAAAGCCGGTGATTGGTAAATCGGTGACACATCGATGTCACTGAAAGACGATTTGAGCCATTGCAAACAGGAGGTGATGTTGCGTTTACGCTCGGTGTTGCTGCCGATGCCCAGATAAAAGTTGGTCATGGGGTCAAAACATCAGAAGAAAAAATAAGGGTTTTTGGTCAGCGCCGTCATCAACATATAAACAAAACACAGTGTCGATGCAAAAAAGCCAGTCCAGCGCAAACTGCCTTGTGCTTTCATGGCCATGATGCCAAAACCAATGTAACCGATTAAAGCCACCAGTTTATACAGTAACCAAGGTGAATTGCCTGGAGAAAATCCGGCCATGATGGCCAAAGTCAATCCTGAAGCGAGGAGCAAAGTGTCGATGACATGGGGCGCAACGGTCAGTAATTTGCCTTTGGGCTTGTTGCGTAAGGCAAAACCCCAAAACCTGATTTCAAACAAAATCACGCTCAGCGCCACCAAAAGCATGTGGCTGTGTTTGATTCCCATGTACATGAAAGTAACCTGTGCTATATTAAAAAGAGCAAGACATCATAACAAAAAAGAGGAGAGAAGATGATGAAAAAAGGCATGTGGCTGACCACAATGTTTTCACTTTTACTGTGTGCAGCCACTGTGTATGGGCAAAACAACAAGGTCTTGATTGTGGGAGACAGCTGGGCACAGCAACAGTACTCAGACCTGGTTCATGATGCGGTTTTTGACGTCAATGGTTACCCTGATATTCAAGTGCTGCGTAACAGCGATTCTGACGCGGTTGCCATCGATGGCACCACCGCTGCTGATTGGGTGGTGCCCACAGAGCTGCAAAAAATAACAGATGCCCTGATCAATAACCCCAGTGTCGATACCGTACAATTGACCATCGGCGGCAATGATTTTCTCAATCAATGGAATAAAGACATGACCCTGATGGAGGTCGATGCATTGAAAGCAAGCATTGTGGCAGATATTCAGACCATTGTTGATGCCATTTTGGCCGTTGATATCAACATCGAAATCATCATGAGTTTTTATGACTACCCGAACTTTGAGGAAACATTGGGAGGACTGGTTGGCGTGGTTTGTTCAGGACTTTACAATGGCATGAACCAGCCCCTTCCTGAAGAGATCAATGCCATGGCATTGGAATTCACCCAAGCTTTCGCTGACATCGCTGACAGCAACCCCAAAGTTTTTCATGTTCCGCATTGGGGTCGGATGCAAAATGCCTACGGTTGGCCAGATGCCAATCCAGCCATTGAACCAGGTGACATTCCCTTGCCTGGCGACATCACCCTAACCAGCCCAATTGAGGCCATGCGAATCCATGATTTTGGTTTGTGGACAGAGCGTGATTGCTTCCATTTGACGCCAGATGGCTATGACATCATGATTCAAGGCACTTATGAAGGGTACTATCAATACCGCTTCGACACCATCTTTAAATCTTTGTTTGAATGAGAATAGCCATGAAAAAAATCATCATCAGTTTACTGTTGTTATCGAGTTTCGCTGCCATGGCCACAGACCAACCCAGTCAAAAGCAAGTGACCATGGACAACACTTTGCTCAAAAAGATGCTGGGTAACTGGCACATCGAAGACTGGTCTTTGGGTCAAGACGGACAGTGGCAAGCCGGCCCAGGTGCCGATTGGAACTGGTATTTAATTTTGGATGGAAAAGCCATCCAAGATGATTGGATTTCTCCGGCTTTGGGCACGCCCACGGCCAATGCGACCAGGCAGTTTGGCACCAACATCCGAATCTACAACCCCAAAGAGCAACGTTGGGAAATGGCCTGGATGTCATCCAATGGCAAAAAACTGGACACCTTTTTTGCCACCGAAACCGAAAGCCAAGTGGTGATGAAGGGTTTTTATGCCGGTGCCGAATCGAAAATCACTTTTTTTAACATCACCAAGCTATCATTCGACTGGAAGTTGGAACAGCAACAAAAAGACGACTCTTGGCTTGAAATCTATCGAATCAAAGGCAAGAAAAAACAATGATGTCATGAAATTGGCATCAATGCCCCACGGATTGGTCAATAACGTCATTTTTGTCACTCAGATAAAACGTGGCTGACATCAAGGGTTCAGTCACGCTTGCTCTAATCATGTTTTTTAATCAGAGGGTTAGAAAGCATGAAAACAATGTTCTTTTGTTTGCTCTTGAGTGGTCATGTTTGGGCTCAGTCTCCCGCCAATTATTACAACGGTGTTGACACCAGCACGCCGCATTCTTTGCGCAACACCTTGCATGATGTGATCGACGACCACACCAGATACCCATATACATCTTCAGCTGTAGACACTTGGGATGTGCTTGAAATCGCAGATGAAGACTGGGACAAACCCAATCATGTGGTGACCATCTATCAAAATGACAGCAATGCCAAGCAAGGCGGAGGGAATTCATTTTACAACAGGGAACATGCTTGGCCTAAATCATATGGCTTCCCCAATGATGGCTCAAGTAACTACCCTTACACTGACATGCATCACCTGTTCCTTGCCGACAGTGGTTACAATTCTTCCAGGAGCAACAAGCCCTTTGACATATGCGTTTCAGGGTGTTCAGAAAAAACCACCCTGATCAATGACGGGCGCGGAGGATCAGGCCAGTCTAACTGGACCAAAGGATCGTACACCCAAGGTGTATGGGAAGTATGGTCCTCACGCAAAGGCGACATCGCTCGTGCCATGTTTTATATGGATGTGCGTTATGAAGGGGGGCATCATGGCATCACTGGCCACACTGAGCCGGATTTGATTTTGACTGATGACTTGGGTTTGATCGACTCGTCAAACACGGGCAATAATGAAGCCCAGGGTTATATGGGTTTGTTGTCAGTGCTGATCTTGTGGCACCAAAAGGATCCTGTAGATGACATTGAGCGTCAACACAATGAAGCCGTGGCCAATTTCCAAGGCAACAGAAACCCTTTTGTTGACCATCCGGAATGGGTCAGCTGCGTTTTTGAGTTAAGTTGTGATGATTTGGGAGGAGGAGACCCTGGTGACGGTGGTCCAATCAATGAGCCAACCGATTTGGCATGGATCAATGAGCTTCATTATGACAACTCGGGCAGCGACCAAAATGAAGGCGTGGAAGTGGCGGTTGCGGCAGGTACAGATGTGACCGGCTGGTACCTAGAAGCCTATAATGGCAACACCAATCAAGTGTATGATGCGCAATACCTTCCTGACGTTGTCGTCAATGAAGCCGAAGGATGTGTTGGCTTGGTTTATGTCGACTTTCCTGGACTACAAAACGGTGCCGCTGATGGCGTGGCTTTGGTTGATGACACTGGAACAGTGAGGCAATTCATCAGTTATGAGGGCACATTAACTGCCAGTAACGGTGCAGCAATGGGATTGGAGTCAATTGACATTGGGGTCAGCGAATCTGGCACGACTGGCAATAATCAATCTTTACAACTGTCTGGTTCCGGCGCTGCTTATGATGATTTTGTTTGGCAGGGGCAGGTCAGTAAAACCCAGGGAACGAGCAACATCAATCAAACATTGGCTGCCTGTGGTTCAGTCGACGTGCCACCAGCCCAACCCACGGGTGTGATGGCTACAAGCACTGACGGCCAAGTGATGTTGACATGGGATGGTAACAGTGAGAACGATTTGGCAGGATATCAGGTCCACCGTTCAAGCAATGGTGGTGTTTGGCAACAGCTTAATGGTGCTTTGGTGGTTGACACCATGTACATCGATACTGCTGTGAACAATGGCAGCACCTACCAATACCACATCAAAGCAGTGGATGATGCAGGGCAAGCATCCGATGCCAGCAGTGCAGTCAACGCATCACCACAAGCGGCACCAAGCAGCAACCATGTGTGGATCAACGAATTTCACTATGACAATGTTTCCACTGATCAAGGCGAATTCATTGAAGTGGCGGGTTCAGCTGGCACCGATTTGTCGGGTTGGTCGTTGGTGCTGTACAACGGCAGCAACTCAAGCACATACAAGACGGTGATGTTGGATGGCTTGCTTCCCAATCAAAGCAATGGGTTCGGTACCCTCACTTATGACATGGTCATCCAGAATGGCTCACCCGATGGCATGGCATTGATCAACCCACAAGGGGAAGTGGTCGAGTTCTTAAGTTATGAAGGTGTCTTGACCGCCAGCAACGGCCCTGCTTCAGGGATGACTTCAGTCAATGTGGGCGTTTCAGAGTCGAACAACACACCCGTTGGCCATTCTCTTCAAAGGGGCGGCCAGGGCAACCAAGCAGAGGATTTTTATTGGCAATCTGCACGCGCAGAAACGTATGGATACCTCAACAGCAATCAAACGTTTTGATCAAGGGGATTGATTAAACCAGGCAGCCATCAGGCTGTCTGGTTTGGTTGTAACAAACAAACCACCATCGCAGCCAAGCCTTCTTCACGACCGGTGAAGCCGAGTTTTTCGGTGGTGGTGGCTTTGACGCTGATTTGATTCGGATCAATGCCCATGACGGCAGCCAGCTTGTTGCGAACGGCTTCGGCATGGGGTTTGATTTTGGGACGTTCGCCCATCACGGTGCAATCGATGTTGGCGATGGCGTAACCCTGTTCTTGAACCAGTTGATGGCAGTGTTTTAAAAACACCGTGCTGTCACAGTCTTTCCATTGGTCGTCACTGGGTGGAAAGTGGACACCGATGTCACCCAATGCCAGGGCACCGAGCAGGGCATCACAAAGGGCATGGATCAAAACATCACCATCCGAATGGGCAATGAAGCCTTGGTTGTGGGGTATTTTGATGCCGCCGAGTGTGATGTGGTCACCTTCGCCAAAGGCATGAACGTCGAAACCTTGACCGATGCGCATCAATGCCTCCCTTGTTGTTTTAAATAAAATGCCGCCAAAGACAAATCGTCTCGGTGGGTGATTTTGATGTTGTCACCATGTCCCTTGACCATGTGGGGACGCATCCCTTTTTGTTCAAAAGCCGAGGCTTCGTCTGTGGTTTTGTTGGGGTCGGCATCGCTCAATGCTTCGGTCAACAGGCCCAATTTGAACATTTGAGGTGTCAACGCCGCATACAAATGGTCCCGATCAATGGTGGCATCACAGCCATTGTGGTCGCTGGATTGTTTGATGGTGTCGGTGATGGGTTTGACCAACAGGCCGCCGAAAGGGTGGTGGGCCAAATGGTCTTGCAAAGCCAATAAATCGGCTTGTCTGACACAGCAACGTGCGGCATCATGTACCATGACCCAATCATCGATATCTGCATCCAAGGCGTGCAAGGCATTGAGGACCGATTCACGGCGTGAATCACCCCCTTGGCAAGTGTTGATGGGGTGGCGACTCTCAATATAAGTGTCTGCCCAATGAACGTCTTCAGGGTGCAGGGCAATCATGATTTGGTGACAATCAATGGCGTCAAAAGCCGCGATGCTGTGAGCCAAAACGCTTTTATTGCCGATCATTTGGTACTGTTTGGGTGTGGCGTCATGACCAAAACGTGAGCCGACACCTGCCGCGACAACCACCACATGAACCTTCATGGTGCTTTCCTGCGCTTGGCTTTTTCTTCATTGATGATTTGGATGAAGGTTTCGCCTTCTTTGATCATGCCCAATTCGGTGCGTGCCCGTTCTTCGATGGCTTCCAAGCCATTTTTCAAGCTGTCCACTTCGGCTTGCAGTTGTTGATTGCGCTGTTTGAGCTGTTCAATCTCTTCGGTTCGTTGTTCCAGAATGGCTTGTTTTTCCTTTAATTCCACGCGGCCACCGGTGCCAAACCAAAGCAAATACATGGCCACCGCAATCAAAATCAGCAATGTGCTGTTCAACCATTTCATCAGAATCACAAGGAAAAAATACCGGTTCCTATTGTAACACCACGTGCTTATAATCGTTTATTAATTGACCTGCCTGTTTGAAAGGTTTGGACAGGGGAAGGTCTCTCACAATCATTACCATGGCAAAAAACAATGATCAAAATTCAATCTCTTACCAAGCGGTATGGCGAATTGCTTGCTGCAGAAAACATTTCTTTTGAAGTCCAAGCGGGCGAAGTGTTTGGTTTGCTTGGCCCCAATGGGGCCGGGAAATCAACCACCATCAACTGCCTGTCTGGATTGTTGTCCCCAACCTCAGGTGAAGCCAGCATCAATGGCCACCCCATGGTCGGAGACGGATTGGCGGCCAAACGGTCGTTGGGTTTGGTGCCTCAAGATTTGGCCTTGTATGAAGATTTGACTGGGCAGGAAAATTTGAATTTTTGGGGTCAAGCTTATGGCCTGTCAGGAGCCGCATTGAACCAAAGAATTGAAACGGTATTGGAACAAGTGGGTTTGACTGATCGCCAAAAAGACCGGGTAGAAACGTATTCAGGCGGCATGAAAAGGCGACTGAATTTTGCCTGTGCCATCTTGCATGAACCCAAGGCTTTGTTGTTGGATGAGCCGACGGTGGGCGTTGATCCACAATCTCGCGAACACCTTTTGAATGCTGTGAATGATTTAAAAGCCCAAGGAACGGCAGTGATATACACCTCACATTACATGGAAGAGGTGGAACGTTTGTCTGATCGGGTGGCGATCATAGACAAAGGACGCATCATGGCCATGGGCACGATTGATGAGTTGCGCCAACAAATGGGTGAAAAAGATTTGATTGTCCTCAAAGGGGATTTCTCAGAAGTGGATGAGTCGCTGTTGGCTGATTTTGATGTTTTGGAATGGTCTGATGAGCAAGTGCGTTTTTGGTGTGCCCATGCGGCCTCGAAACTGTCGGATTTGTTGGCCCGCTTCAAAGACTGTCGCATCAAAGAAACCGCGGTCAAGCAAGCCAATTTAGAGAGTTTGTTCATCAAACTCACTGGCCGAGCTTTGAGGGACTGATATGAGTCGAATGTCAATCACTGTGGCCAAACACGCCACATTGCGGACCTTCCGAGAAAAGTGGGGCTTGATTTCTTGGTTGGTTATTCCTTTGATGATGGTTTTCTTGATGAGTTTGATGGCCGGCGGGGGCAGTGCGCCTCAACCCCATGGCCATGTTTTGGTCACAGACAAAGACCAATCGATGTTGTCCCAGTTCCTTTTGGGCAGCATCGGACAAGGGCCCACCGCAGAATTTTTCACGGTCAAAACGGTCGATGAAGATGAAGCCAAAGCCTTGATGGATGCGGGTGAAGCCAGTGCCTGGTTGATGATCGAAGAAAACTTCATGGATGATTACCTCAACAAACGACCAACCACCATCACTTTGCGCAAAAACCCCGCCCAAACCATCCTGCCTGACATGGTGGAAACTGGGCTGGAAGTGACGGTCGATGCGGCCGATTATTTGCAGTTGCTGTTCGCTGAGGAGTTACAGCAAATCAATCAGATGGTGACCTCTGGCAAGTACCAAGATGCTGAGCTGGTGACATTGACTTTGGCCATTAAATCCGCCATCGATGACGTTGAGTCCACTTTGATGCCACCGCAAATCAAGTTGGAAGAAAAAGCGATAGAAAAAGAGGTCGATGACAAACCGAAATTCAATTTTGCCTTGATGATGTTCCCAGGCGCCGTTTTCATGAGCTTGCTGTTTGCTGGCATGGGCATGGCCATGGCTTTTTGGAACGACAAAGCCAACGGCGTGCTGCCCAGATTGGCCTCAACACCACACGGTATCCGAGATTATTTCATCGGGAAAACAACCCATGCCAAGGTGATGTTTTTGATCATGGGGGTGGTTTTGATGGCCATCGGGGTTTGGTATTTTGAAGTCAAAGTGGCCTTGCTTCCTTTACTGATCGTTTGGTTGGTGTTTTCTGGTGTGGTGATTTGGCAGCTGTTGTTGTTTTTCAGTTTGTTGATGCCGAGCCGCAAATCAGCGAACATCGTGGTCAATGCGGCCATGATGCCACTGGCAATGTTGGGTGGCAGCTTTTTCCCAGCCGAAGCGATGTCTGATGGTTTGGCCCGAATCGGCAGCTTTTTGCCCAATGGCATGCTGCTTAAGGCCATCAAAGATGTGATGTTGAGGGGGGAGCCATGGTTAGAAGCCCTGTTGTGGCCATTTGTCATTGGTTTGGTGCTGTCTTTGGTCTTGTGGTTGGTTAATTTGATGTTG
>JAUHZH010000244.1 GCA_030426065.1 Gammaproteobacteria bacterium | reverse complement strand
CAGTTAAAAACATTTTTTTCATGGTTTTTCTCCACATCACATGTCATTACAATGATTTTAACCAAACGGCCTGATGATTTTTTGTTCAAATTTCACCAACCCATCACAAAATAAAATGTAACAAAACACACTCACTGTGGCGATTGCGCAATATCAAACAAGGCTTGGATGTATTTGGGGCAGCTGGTTTGATCACGGATGCCGAGGTGGATGTTTTTGTGAATTCCCTTGGGGCCGAGAGAAACGGCGCGGATGGGCCAGACAGTCTGGTACTGTTCCACCAGCCAACGCGGCAAGGTGGCCACACCGCGGTTGGTGGCGACCATTTGCAGCATGATTTCGGTTGCTTCGGTGGTTTTGTGTTTTCTTGGAAGGCATTGATTGGGATTCAAAAACAACTGAAACACATCCAGACGGTCAGTATCCACAGGGTAGGTGTACAACACCTGATCCGATAAATCCTCAGGTTGGATGTGTTGCCTTTCGGCCAATGGATGTTGACTGTGCACCACCAAAACCTGTTCATAAGGAAAAACAGGTGTGAAGGTGATGCCTTTGCGCTGCAATGGGTCGGGTGTCACCAGGACGTCAATGTCGTGGTTGTACAAAGCCGCCATGCCACCAAACTGAAATTTTTGAATCACATCAACATCGATGTCAGGCCAAAGGGATAAGTAGCGCTGAGTCACACCCAACAACCATTGGTAACAGGGGTGACATTCCATCCCTATTTTCAAAGTACCTCGTTCGCCTCGGGCCATCTGCTTCAAGGTTTCATCAACACGCTCAAGCTGCGGCAGGATGCGCTTGGCCGATTGCAACAGGTACTGACCCGACGCGGTCAACTCGATGTTGCGGCCCTGTTTTTGCCAGATGGGTGTACCGAGACGTTGATCCAGTTTTTTGATCATGTGACTGAGTGCCGATTGGGTCAAGTGCAGGCTATCTGCTGCTGCAGTCAGTGACCCTTCTTGTTCAATGGCAGCCAGTATTTTCAAATGAATGCGCTCAATCACAACATATTCCATGAGTAAAACTAATGAATTGCTGAAATATTACCATTATTCATCATGATAAACACGGTTTAGACTGCCCACTTTACACAACGAAAGAGGATGACATGGTCACCACACACAACCTGGGATTCCCGCGAGTCGGCGCCCAAAGACAATTGAAATTTGCCCTGGAACAATACTGGCGTTCTGAGATTGAGCAGGATGCTTTGCAAACAGCAGGTCAACAACTAAGGGCTGAACATTGGCAAACCCAAGCCCAGTGCAACTGGTTACCGGTGGGCGATTTTGCTTTTTACGATCAAGTGCTGGACATGAGTTTTTTGTTGGGTCACCTGCCTGATCGCATCAAAAACCTGCCCGGCAGTGCCCTGGAACAGTATTTCCGGGTCGCTCGTGGACGCGCAAACAACCAAGATGATCACCCTGTGTTCGCTGGCGAAATGACCAAATGGTTTGACACCAACTACCACTACATCGTGCCTGAATTGACCCAAGAGACCCAGTTCAAACCCAACTTTGACAAGCTATTGGAACAAGTCAAAGAGGCCAAAGCGCTCAATCACAACGTCAAACCTGTTTTGATTGGTCCAGTCACTTACCTGTGGCTGAGCAAAAGCAAAGACGAAACCCCGGTGCTGGACTTTTTACCCGAATTGATTCAAGTGTATCAACAGCTGTTGATCGCTTTGGCTGACCAAGGCATCGAGTGGGTGCAAATCGACGAACCGATTTTGGTCACCGAACTGGCTGAGGAGTGGCAACAGGCTTTTCGCCGAGCTTACGCGGGATTGAACAACACACCAATCCGCTTGTTGTTGACCACATACTTTGGTCAACTCGGTAGCAATTTGACCCTGGCCAGTGAGCTGGGCACAGCCGGCATTCACTTGGACGTCATCAACGCCGCTGATGAAGTCGAAGCGCTGATCCAAGCATGCCCTCAAGAGACCGTGATTTCCCTGGGTGTGATCAACGGTCGCAACATTTGGAAAACCGACCTCAACCTCACCCTCGAATGGCTTGAACCAATCGCCGAACAGCTTCAAGATCGCCTGTGGTTGGCGCCTTCTTGTTCTTTGTTACACGTGCCTGTGGACCTGGCAACAGAAGAAAAACTGGACCCTGAAATCAAAGATTGGCTGGCCTTTGCCCATCAAAAACTGGCTGAGTTGGACACTTTAAAAACCGCTTTGAACCAGGGGCGTGACGCGGTGGCCGATGCCCTCAAAGCCAACCAACAATCCATCGCAAGCCGCAATCAATCTGCCCGTGTTCACAAGCCTCAAGTCAAGCAAGCCGTGGCCGATGCCTTAATCCGTTCCAGCAGCCGCCTGTCGGTTTACCAAAAACGCAGTCAACATCAAGCCAAGAAACTGGCTTTACCCGCTTTTCCAACCACCACCATCGGTTCCTTCCCACAAACCACAGAGATCAGGCGCACCCGGGCCCAGTTCAAAAAAGGTGCTTTGGATCACGCGGCTTATCAACGCATCATGAAACAAGAAATCAAAAACAGCATCGACAGACAAGAAGCCTTGGGTTTGGATGTATTGGTCCACGGAGAAGCAGAACGCAACGACATGGTGGAATATTTTGGTGAACAACTGGATGGTTATGCCTTCAGTCAAAACGGCTGGGTTCAATCTTACGGCTCCCGTTGTGTCAAACCACCGATCCTGTTTGGTGACATCACCCGACCCAAAGCGATGACAGTTGAATGGATCAGCTATGCCCAATCCCTGACAGAGAAACCCATGAAAGGGATGCTGACGGGCCCCGTTACCATGCTCAATTGGTCATTTGTTCGTGACGACCAGAGTCGTGAAGCAAGTTGTTACCAGCTGGCTTTGGCGATACGCGATGAAGTTCTGGACCTGGAACAAGCCGGCATTGGCTTGATTCAAATCGACGAAGCGGCTTTGCGTGAAGGCTTGCCGCTGCGGCAGTCTCAGTGGCAAGGGTATTTGGACTGGGCCATCAAGTCATTCCAAATCTGCGCCAACGGTGTGGGGGATGAAACCCAGATCCACACCCACATGTGCTACTCTGAATTCAATGACATCTTGCCGGAAATTGCCAAAATGGACGCCGATGTGATCACCATCGAGACTTCACGATCAGACATGGAATTGCTCGATGCTTTTGACGCTTTTAATTACCCGAACCAAATTGGACCTGGTGTATATGACATCCACTCCCCCAATGTGCCTGAGGTCAGTCAAATCGTCAAATTGATGGACAAAGCGGCTTTGCGGATTCCCAAAGAAAGGCTCTGGATCAACCCCGACTGTGGTTTAAAAACACGCCAGTGGAACGAAGTGGAACCGGCCCTAAAAAACATGGTTGAAGCCGCCAAGACATTGAGGGCAGCCGCTGGCTGAATTAGGTGTCTTGCTTCCCTTCTTTTGCTCTTCGAGCAAAAACCGGCTTCACAAGACGCCTAACAACCTAACGCTCGACCTTCTGATTCACTTCGTTCACGGCTTATCGGGCTCGCCATCAAGGCTTCTTGCTTCGCAAACCGCCTTGATACCTTACCCTGCCTAACCAGATCGGCGGGTCGCTGCGCTCCTCAGTCAATACCCCTGTCGGTCTGGTCCGCTGACAGGGGTGTTGATGGCCGGTGTTTGGGCCACTGTTCTTTGCGGTATAATGTCTGTTTTTGCCAGACCATTTACCATGATGACCTCAATTTCCAAACGCCTCTCATTGGTGGCGATGCTCGCCATTGCCGTTTTCCTCAGCGCTTGTCAGAACGACCACAGCACCCCCACATACACCCCGGTGGCGATGGACACATTCGCGTCCAAAAAAAGCGCTTGGTTGAGGAACCACCTGCCAGCAGGTACCTTGGCTTACACCAGTGTGCCCACCCTGTGGAACATGCTGCTCGACCCCAAAGCTGATGGCCTGCATGCCTTACAAAATCACCCCCATTTCATCGACCAATGGCAAAAAATTCGCAACGATTTACATGACAACTACGTCAATGACCTGCCTGTTGAAGCACAGCCCTTGTACAAGCTGGCCGTCCACCATGTGACGGGGCCCTTTGAAACGGCCTTCATCAATGACTCACCCCATGCATTGATGCCCAGTTTTGCCATGGCCACCACTTTGGACGGCATGGATCAGGATCAATTGAACGAGCTGTTGGCGCAAACGTTGCAGCCCATGGGTTTGC
>JAUHZH010000243.1 GCA_030426065.1 Gammaproteobacteria bacterium | reverse complement strand
CAGGCTGCTCTGCTTTGAAAAAATTGCGAATAACGGCGTATTCGACGCATTTTTCGCCTTGATCAGCCTGATATTTATTCTTTTTCCCAAAAACCCAGAACCATTCAAAGGTCTCTTATCGACGGATCTTCGAAGACCGTCGGTAATTTTTGATGTTCGATTTTTTCAATACCGAATCGTATTGTTGAGAGACCAAATGGTTTTGCAACTGGGCCATAAAGTCCATCGCAACCACGACCACAATCAACAATGAAGTACCACCCAAAGCGAACGGAACTTGTACAAAGTTTCTGATGATGTCTGGCATCAAACTGATACCCAACAGGTAAATCGCACCCCAGAAGGTAACGCGATTCAACACGCCATCCAAGTAGGCTGAAGTTTGTTTGCCCGGTCGGATGCCAGGGATCACAGCACTTTGGCGCTTCAAATTATCAGCGGTTTCATCAGAGTTAAAGGTCAACGCGGTGTAGAAATAGGCAAAGAACACAATCATGGCACCAAACAACACCATGTATAAGGTGTTACCTGGAGACAATTGCGCAGCCAAATCTTGCAACCAACCAAAACCTTCATTCTGTCCAGCAAAGCTGGCAATGGTGCTGGGGAACAACACCAATGATGAAGCGAAGATGACTGGAATCACACCCGACATGTTGACTTTCAAAGGTAAATAAGACGTTTGCGCTTGGGTCGCTTGTCTGCCGCCACGGCGTGCAAACTGCATGGTGATTCGACGTTGGCCACGCTCTACAAAAACGATGAAAGCGGTCACAGCCAGAGAAATCAACAACAACACCAATGCAAACAAAGCATTCAATGTGCCTTCTGAAACCATTGAGAACACCGAGTAAATCGCACCAGGCAAGCCCACCACGATACCCGCGAAAATGATCATAGAAATACCATTACCAATGCCGCGTTCAGTGATTTGTTCACCCAACCACATCAAGAACATGGTGCCAAAAGTCAAAGAGACTGTCGCCGTGAACAAGAAACCAAAACCAGGGGCTGGAACGACTGGCACATTACCCACGAAGCCCAATTGCTGCAGTGAGTATGAAATGCTGTAGGCTTGGAAAGCCGCCAGAACGATGGTGAAGTAGCGGGTGTATTGGGTGATCTTGCGACGACCCGTTTCACCTTCTTTCTTCAACTCACGCAAGGTCGGAACCGTGAAGCCCAACACCTGCATGATGATCGACGCCGTGATGTACGGCATCACGCTCAAGGCAAAGATCGAATAACGACCCAAGGCGCCCCCTGAAAACATGTTGAACATGTCCAGGAGGCCACCAGAATTTTGGGTCAACAAATCTGCCAACACTTTGGGATTGACACCAGGAACAGGTAGAAACGTACCCATTCTATAGACAATCAAAGCACCTATAAGAAACAAAATACGACTTTTGAGTTCTCCCAAGCCCTTTTTGTTACCGAGCAATTTTTCTACTTGTTCTTGTCTGGTTGACATATCGTTATTCTACTTTTCCGCCTGCTTTTTCAATGGCTGCTTGAGCGCCCTTGGTGACCACCAAGCCTTTCAAGTTAACCGCCTTTTCAATGGTTCCTGTGTTGATCACTTTCACTTTGGTAACACCGCGTTTCACGTAACCATTTTCAATCAAATAGTTGACGTCAATGTCAGTGGCGTTCATAGAAGCGAATTGATACAAACAGATTTCCGCACGGGTTTCAGCCATCTTTGATGTGAAACCGTACTTAGGCAACCTTTTGTGGATGGGCAATTGTCCACCTTCAAAACCGACTTTATGGAAGCCGCCTGAACGTGATTTTTGACCTTTGTGACCGCGGCCACAAGTTTTACCCAAACCAGAACCAATACCACGACCCACGCGTTTGCGTGATGACGTTGCGCCTTCTGCAGGCTTAATTGTGTTCAATTTCATTGTCATCTCCAGCGTTAAACTTCTTCAACCTTGAGCAGGTGAATCGCTTTGTTGATCATACCTAGGTTTTCAGGAGTGGCATCCACAATACGAGATTGGTGGATTTTTCTGATACCCAGGCCTCTGACACAGGCTTTGTGGTTGGCCAATGATTTATTGGTACTCTTGATCTGTGTCACTTTGACTTGACCGACTTTCTCTTTCTTAGCCATGATTTTCCATTACCTCCTCGACCGTCTTGCCACGCTTGGCAGCAATACTTTCAGGTGAAGTCATTTGTTGCAAACCTTTGATGGTTGCTCTGACCAAGTTGATGGGGTTGTTTGAACCTTGAGATTTGGCCAATACGTTTTCAACACCAACGACGTCAAATACGGCACGCATCGCACCACCAGCAATAACACCGGTACCTTCAGACGCAGGTTGCATGTAAACACGAGAACCTGAGTGCTTGGCTTTGGTGGCATGCCACAAAGTGGTGCCTTTCAAGTCTACTTGCACGATGTTGCGACGGGCTTGATCCATGGCTTTTTGAATTGCCACTGGAACTTCTTTTGCTTTGCCATAACCGAAACCGATTTTGCCTTTACCGTCACCGACCACTGTCAAAGCAGCGAAGCCGAATTGACGACCACCTTTGACCACTTTAGCGACACGGTTGACTGCAACCAAACGTTCCAATAAGTTATCGCCTTGCTCTTTTTCTGCCATAATATTTCTCTAAATTCGTTATCAGAATTTCAGGCCAGCTTCACGGGCAGCGTCAGCCAAAGCTTTCACTTTACCGTGATACAGGTAACCTGATCTGTCAAAACCAACGGCTTCAATACCGGCTTCTTTGGCTTTTGCTGCAATCGCTGCACCCAAAGCTTTGGCGGCGTCGATGTTGGTGCGAGAAGCACCATCGGCAACCAAGCCTTTGTCCAAGGTTGAAGCAGATGCCAAAGTGGTTTGACCATCACCTGAGAAAATTTGGGCGTACAAATGTTGACCAGTCTTGTGGACAGACAACGCTGGCACAGCCAACTCGCGCAATTTCGCTCTGGTTTTGGTCGCTCTTTTAATTCTTAATTCGTTTTTCTTGTGCATGGTTTCACTCAATAAGCATTACGCTTTCTTGGCCTCTTTTCTATACAAACGTTCATCAGCGTATTTCACACCTTTGCCTTTGTATGGCTCAGGTGGTCTGATGGCCCTGATTTCAGCTGCCACTTGACCCACTTGTTGTTTGTCAATGCCATTAACGACGATTTCGGTGTTTGACGGACATTCAAAACTGATGCCATCGCGAGCTGGATAGACAACAGGGTGAGAAAAACCCAAGTTCAAATCCAAATCTTTGCCTTTCATGGCGACACGATAACCCACACCAACCAACTGCAACTTTTTAGCAAAGCCGTTGGTTACGCCTTCAACCACGTTGGCCAACAAAGCACGCATGGTGCCTGCCATGGCCGTCGCCGCATCGTTTTCTGGCTTCATGGTCAATTCGTTGTCGTTTTGTTCAATAGACACAGAAGGGTGCAACTCCAAAGTCAACTCGCCTTTAGGGCCTTTGACTTTGACGTTTTGACCTTGGATGTCCAAGTTGACATTGGCCGCCAATGTGATCGGTTGTTTTGCAATTCTTGACATGCTATTCTCCGATTACTTGATCACACACAGCACTTCACCACCGATGTTGGCCGCACGGGCTGCTTTATCGGTCATGATGCCTTGTGATGTTGAAACAATGGCTGTTCCGAAACCGGCATCAACACGAGGCAACTCATCTTTGCCACGGTATTGACGCAAACCAGGTTTACTGACTCTTTTGATCATCTCAATCACAGGTTGGTTTCTGTAATATTTGATGTTGATTTTGATGAACGGATGACCGTTTTTCTCAATCATTTCATAAGAGCGGATGTAGCCCTCTTGTTGCATCACTGCCAAGATACCTTTTTTCACTTTAGAAGCGGGTGTGGCAGTGCTTTCCTTGTTGACAGCTTGCGCATTCTTGATGCTGCAAATCATGTCTGAAATGGGATCACTTATACTCATAATCTATCTCTCACTTACCAGCTGGCTTTTTTCAAGCCAGGAATGTCACCGCGCATCGCAGCTTCACGAAATTGGGTTTTACTCAAACCGAATTTGTTGTAATAACCACGAGGTCTTCCAGAAACTTGACAGCGGTTACGCATTCTCGAAGGAGAAGCGTTGCGAGGCAATTTCTGCAATTGCTCTTGTGCTGCCATCATGTCTTCAAATGATGTTTTCGGGTCGGCAATGATTTTTTTCAATTCGGCACGTTTCG
>JAUHZH010000242.1 GCA_030426065.1 Gammaproteobacteria bacterium | reverse complement strand
CGCAGGCATCTATAAACCAACACAAGGTGTCATCAGCACTGATGGGACAATTTATTCCTTTTTTGGCCGCAATGTGGGGGTGATGCCGCAATTATCCGGAGAAGAAAACCTGAGGGTTCGTGGTTTACTTTTGGGGTTGTCTGATCAGCTCATTGAAACCAAGCTGGTGGAAATTTTAGAATTTATTGAGTTGGGAAATGCCATCAACAGGCCAGTTTCTACATACTCGCAAGGCATGAAAGCCAGATTGACATTTGGCATGTTGATGTTTGTTCAGGCAGATATTTTATTGATTGATGAAGGGTTGGGGGCAGGCGATCAATTTTTTATGGAAAAAACCAAACGGTTCATTGATGAGTTGTTGGATCAATCAAAAATTTTGATTTTTGCAAACCACTCTCAGCATTTGCTGAAACGCTTTTGTAACAAAGGACTCCTGATCGATCAAGCGCATATTGCTGCTTATGGAGAAATTGATGAAGTATTGGCAACGTACAACCGACTGAAATAGAGACAACTGATGAGAAAAATTTTGACTGTGGTCAACATGATACTGAAGAAACTGAGACCGGGATCAGAAGCCAAATACAATGAATCCACTGCATCCACTGGCAACAGTGATGTGGCCTACTTTTTCACTCACGTCCCCAAAACTGGGGGAACCAGTTTCATTGTTTTTTTGGATCGTTTTTTCCCTTCTCAGGCCATACATCAGCCTCAACTGTGGTGGGAAGTTGGTGATCTGGCAGAAGTCAGAAAAAAAAACCATCAATTGTTCAGAGGCCATTTGGGTGGTCAATCAGGTTCATTGCTGTCAAATAAAACCGTCAAACACATCACGTTGGTCAGAGACCCTGTGAAGTTAGCGTACTCAACTTATCAGTTCGTCAGAAGGATAAAAGAAACAGCCCTTCATGATTTGGTCGTCAAAGAAAACATGAGTTTTGAAACATTTTTAGCTCACCCCAAAACACAGCATTTGGTCAGCAACAGACTGGTTCACAATTTTTGTTATGGCCATGGGGTCACAAAAGAAGCGGTTGACTTTGAAGTGAATGAGAAAAATTTCACAACATTCAGAAAATTGGCCAGTCAAGGAATGAAACAAATGTCTGAAGAAGAGCAATTGAAAAAATCGCTCCAATTCATTGATGACTGTTTTTGGGTGGGCGTTCTGGAACAATTTGACCATGCGGTGCGGTTGCTCAGCTACCAAATGGTTTGGCCGCCAATGGGTGCTTCTCAAAAATTAAATACCCACAAAAAGCCTCCAGAAATTTCAGAAAAAGCGTATCAAGTTGCCAAAGAGCTCAATCAACTCGACATGACGATTTATCAGGCTGCCAAAGACCGTTTTGATCACGCCATTCAAAACATGTACAGTTCATTGGGTGTGGATATGGATGGAGATGCAGCTGATTTAGACCAAGCCATAGACAACCATTATCAAAAGAATCACCTCAACAGTCATGAAAAAAAGTTGGCTGAAAGTGTGGAATTCAATTGTTCCGACGTGTTGCTGGGCAGTCAATGGCACCGCAGGGAATGGAATGAAATTGACAAGAAGTATTTTCGCTGGTCTGGGCCTTCAAATCGCTCAAGTATAGATTTTTGGGTTAAGCCAGCAGCATACCGTGTCAATGTGAGCGTTTGTGATGCCATATCGGAAGCAACCCTAGATGAAATGGAAGTGTGGGTTAAAGGTCGCAAGCTTCAGTACCAATGGAAAGGAAGAGGCTGCAAAAGGAAGCTGACCTTTGACATAGACAAAGGATTGATTAATGACTCTGGTTTATTGCGGTTGGAGTTTTTGGTCCCTAAGGCCCAGAAACTTGGGGCCATATTCAACCATGAAGATGAACGAGCAGTCGGTTTTTCCATTGATCATTTGAGTATTTCACCATCATGAAGTCATTGAGCAAATACCAAAATGGGACACCATTGTATTTTGCTCACATTCCCAAGTCGGGAGGAACGACGTTAACCATGTTGTTGGAACGTGTGTTTCCTTTGTCTGAAATATTTCCACCCAAGTTGCTATGGGAAGTGGGTAAAATTGACGCCACCTCACAAAAACCTTATCGGCTGTTTAGAGGGCATTTCAATGCTTTGAGTCATATTCTTGCTTTTCAAAAAACACAATCCATCACGCTGTTAAGGGATCCCATAGAAATGGCGATTTCCAGTTTCAACCATGTCAAAAGAGATCCCAATACACGCTGGCATGATGTGGTTATGAAGGAAAACTGGACATTCGATGACTTTATAAACCATCCAAACACTCAAAACATAACCACCAATCGGATGACCAATTTTCTCCATGTGGGGGTGACGGCACCTTGCACAGAAGAAGCATTGAATTTAACGTCCAGTAGTTTCAGGCGTTTGAAAAGGTCAGTGAAACGATACCAAAGGGATCAACTTATCAGTGACAAAACCACCTTGGCTCAAGGCTATTTAAAGCATTGTTTCTGGGTGGGTGTGTTGGAACAGCTGGATCTTTCGCTGAAGTTGTTTTGTTACTTGATGGCACTGCCTCCCATGAAAACACAGCCACGCCTTAACCAGAGCAAACAAAAACCAATCATCAGTGCAAACACGCGACAATTGCTGATTGAAAGGAATCAGTCTGATTACAGCCTGTATGAGTGGGCCTGTAAACAACTGGAAGTCTTAGGACATGAGTTGGAATCGAAGGATGAACATGGCCTGACGCCAGAAGCTATCGATCAAAATTATCAGGAGAATTATTTGAAAGTTCATCATAAGGAACGGTCTAAGGAAGTGAGCTTGTTGATGACAGATGGCATGATTGGAGACCAGTGGCACCAAAGGGAATGGAATGATGAAGCCCAATCCTGGTTCAGGTGGAGTGGCCCTTCATCTGTTTCATTCATTGACTTTTGGTTGATCAGTAAAGATTTTCAGCTCACAGTCATCTTGTTAAAGTCGCCCAAGAGTGAGCAGCTCAGGTTGGTGGCCAATGGCACTGAGTTGAAATTCGTCACCACACACAACGAAAAGCAGTGGACCCTAAAAGCATCAATCAACCGTGGTATGATACGCGCCAATGGATTGTTGAGGCTGGAGTTTGACGTTCAAACAACGGTGTCTTATCAGTCTGGTAATGATGAGATTAACGTGGGTGTTGCTTTAAAACAAATTTCAATCAAATAAAATCATGAATAAAAAAATAATCGTTGATGGCTTTAACTTGAACCTCAGAAAAGGCTCAGGGATCAAAACTTATGGTGTCACTTTATTGGACGCTTATGAAACCATGGGCATGGATGTGGGGGTCTTATTGGATGACCATTTCACCACAGGTAAAAGTGCATTGCTGGATGAAGTGAATTTGTTTGATCAACATGAGATTCGACCTGTAAAAAGATTCAATTACCAATGGCTCAGGAACGTCAAAACCTTGTCTCACTTATTGAAGTCAAGAAAGGGTCATTTGATCAAACCCAGCATCGTCAATCCGGATCCGCAGAATTACCTTTCCAAGACTTCAGGTAAAAAATACCAACACATAGAAAACATCTATGATGTTTTCCATTCTGCCAACCGATTGTTTTTGGCCACCAAAAAGCCCACTGTGATCAAACCCAACATTCAACCCGATGTGTTCCACTTGACCACACCTTGGCCAGTGGTGGTAAAAGGAGCCAAATCGGTGATCACCATCCATGATTTGATTCCGTTGAAAGCGCCGTTCACCACTTTGGACATGAAAAATCACTTCTATCATTTGTTCAAATGGGCGGCCCATTCGGCTGACATGATTTTTTCGGTGTCTGAGCACACCAAAAAAGACATCATGGAAATTTATGGCATTCCTGAGGAGAAGATTCAAGTCACTTACCAATCTTACAAGCAACCCGAGTTGCAGTCTCAGGACGGTGATGATTCGGTCTATTTGCAAGCCAAAAAGTTGGAACGTGAAAAGTACATCCTGTTTGTCGGCAACATTGAACCCAAGAAAAATGTCAAGGCATTGATTCAAGCCATGGCTTACATACCGAAAGGGTACAAACTGGCCATCGTGGGGCGCAAGGCTTGGATGCATGAGCAGCAACTCAGCGATCTGAAAAGGTACCTCAAGAAAAAAGACTATGTGTTCTTGGATTATGTGTCAGAAGAAGAGTTGAGCATGCTATACAGCAACGCCCTGTGCATGGTGTTTCCGTCGCTATATGAAGGGTTTGGTTTGCCGGTACTG
>JAUHZH010000241.1 GCA_030426065.1 Gammaproteobacteria bacterium | reverse complement strand
ACACCACTTTAACTTTGGGATGGTCTTGTAAGGAACCACAGGCTTCAACCAAAGCTGACTCCAACAGCCCTTCCATGCTGTCGATCACCGAATATGGTGCTTCATTGTTCGTCACCACCGACAGCAGTCCTGGAATCGCATTGTTGACCGACATGCTGAACTTGGCCGGAGAAAGGTCATGATCAAACTGTCGAACCAGTTGGATGGTGTTGGATATTTCAGCATATTTAGTGGCATAGACCGCGGGCAACTGACCCGCATCCAATTCATGATCTAGCCACGCCATGATTTTAGCCACTTTCGGCAAACGCCTTCTTGCCATGGGTGATATGAAACCGACATCGGGCTCTCCTTGAAATAAGAAAGGGAAATCAGATTCATTGAACGCAGGATTTGAAGACCAGAACGCCAATTGGTCTATTGTGAATGTCAGTTGCATACAGAAATATTATGGTCCTTCAAAATACACCGGAAGTCGGCTATTATAACGCGTTATTGCGACAGGAATACCACCATGAAAAAAAGACCATTGATGACAATGACGTTGTTGATTTTGTTAGCCACTCAAGTCCATGCCAGAAACGACTTGCATGAATACAACTTTCAAGATGTGGTTGAACATGGCTATCAAGAAGGCATTCTAGATCGCAGTGTTGCTTTTTACCTGAGTGGCCAAGACCATGGTCAAATCCTCAAAAACCACGGCCAATACAAAAGCAACAAAAAAACCAATGGCGTCAACAAAACAGATTTTGAGTCTTGCCAGTGGGTTTTGCTTTCTGTACTCAAAGTGTTTCAAAGTCGGGCCAAATCATTGAATGCCAATGCAGTGATCAACATCAAAAGCAACTTCAAAGGCAAAGAATATGTCGATTCCGAAAAATACCAATGCGGTGTTGGTATGCTGATGTCTGGTGTGGCTTTGAAAGGTGAAGTGGCTGAAATCAAATGATTGGTTGACCATCAACCATTTGAATCAACCGTGTAATACACCACTTCCTCATCACCCAGTGGGTCTTTGTGGATGCCGGTTTTGACGTAACTCATACCCAGTTTTTTCATGATGTTGATTGATGCTGAGTTGTCTGGGAATGCAATGGCTGAAAATCGATGCTGACTGCATTGTGCTTTGAGCGCTGAAATGACAGCCTGAGCCGCTTCTGTGGCATAACCCAATCCCCAACTCTTTTGCATGAAACGCCAACCCAGTTCCCAATCCGCATCATCCCTCAGCTCATTGAAATAATGCATGGGTCTGACCAATACCCAGCCAATGAAATCGTTTCCATCTATAGTGGACACCATCCAAAGCCCCCACCCTTTTTCTGGATTGCGGTAACTGGCCATGCGAGGCAACATGATTTCTTGGATGTCTTTGCGAGAGCTGGGCTTGCCTCCATTGATGTATTTCATCACCTCTGGATCTTGGTCCAGTTGGTATAGCCATTCGGCATGGCTCTCATCCATCAATGCATAGCTGAGTCGTTCACTGTCGGCAATTTGTATCATCATTTATTGGGGGCTTAAGGTGAACCTTATTTTATAACATCAATCAACCCAAACAACTGTTTTGACGGTTTTTTGTGAATGTGATAACCTTATTATAAGAGTGACTTATTTCATTGATTTTCAATCATTTTCATGATTTGATATCGGTATCATGAGTCCGTATTTTTTATCGGCACAACGACTGAAATTGGGTTGTGATTCCAGTCTGTTCTTTGTATCAATCAACAGCCAAACCAGATAATGGAGACAATGAAGAATGAAAGTGATCTGCGTACCGGTGGTCAATCGCCCGGAATGCGCTGTGGCATTGGCCGCAGCTTTTGACATAGGAAAAGCATTGGATGCTTCAGTGATGGGATATCATTTGAGGGCACACGGCCATTCTGAGGTGTTGGTACCTGAAGAGATGTCTGCATTGGTTGAAGGCGAGGAAGACATCACTGATGACTCAGGTGATGATTGTCAACAAAGCGCCGATCAACTGTTCCAAACATTGGCCACACAGAACGGTTATGAATACAAAAACAAAGCCTGTACAGGTCCCATCGCCTTGTGGCAATCCAAAGCAGGATCTCCCGATAAACTGTTCTCAATTGTGGGTCCAGTGACCGATATGATTGTGGTATCAAGGCCACAAGCGAATGGAAAAAAAGCCAAAAAATTCATGTTGTCGGCTTTGTTGAATTCAGCCAAACCCGTGTTGGTGCTTCCACAAGAGGCTCCTGTATCAATTGGCAAACGCATTTGTATTGCTTGGAACCAGAGCCCTGAGGCGGCCCGTGCGGTTTCAGCGGCAATGCCCATGATCAACAAGGCAGATCAAGTAACGATAGTCAGCAACGGTTCTGAAAGTCGTTTGGGACCCAAATCACGCCATTTGCAACAGTACCTGAGCATGCACGGTGTCAATACCAACCACATCAAATTAAGTAAGAGTAACGACACAAACGCACTGCTTAAGGGTTATCAAGAAAGTCAGTCCGACTTGTTGCTGATGGGCGCATACAGCAAAAGCCGCTTGCGTCAAATCATTTTTGGCGGCGTCACTGAACACATGCTATTCAAAGCAGACATCCCTGTTTTGATGCTGCATCAGTAACAGGCAGCGATTTCGATGGGCTTTTCTACATTGGCCATGGCATTCAGCGACGTGAGCTGGATTGCCGTGGCTTTTGTGATGGGCCTGTTGGCCAAACAAATCAAGTTACCACCAATGATTGGCTATTTGTTGGCAGGTTTCTTGATACAAAATTTCCCCCACGCCAACACTTCCTTGTTCGAACAACTGTCCGATTTGGGCATCACATTATTGTTGTTCACCATTGGGCTGAAAATCAACATCAAAGAATTGACGCAACCACACATTTGGGCCGTCACCACTTTACATACCATGGCTGTGGTCGTGTTGTTCACTTCTGTTTTTTGGATTTTCGCATGGCTGGGTTGGTCTTATTTTGCCTCCTTGTCATTGGAAACCATGCTCATGGTTGCTTTTGCTTTCAGCTTTTCGAGCACCGTGTTTGTAGTTAAAATCCTTGAGGACAAAGGCGAGTATTATTCAAGACATGGTCGCATTGCCATTGGCATACTGGTGATTCAAGACATCTTTGCAGTGCTCTTTTTGGCGATATCAGCTGGAAAAACGCCGTCGATTTGGGCGTTGTGCTTGGTCCTGTTGTGGCCTTTGCGGTTGTTGTTGGCTCGCATGCTCAATGCATTGGGCCATGATGAACTGTTGGTGTTGTTTGGTTTCATTCTATCGATGGGCGGTTCACAATTGTTTGAATGGGTGGGCTTGAAAGGCGATTTGGGCGCGCTGATCATCGGATTGCTCTTGGCCAATCACCCCCGAGCCAATGACATGGCTAAGACCATGATGTCATTCAAAGATTTGTTCTTGCTCGGTTTTTTCATATCCATTGGCCTGACCGGCCAGTTGACCTGGACAGCGGTTTGGCTGGGTTTGATGTTGCTGTTTTTGGTATTGATCAAATCTTCCTTGTTTTATGTGCTGTTCACACGATTCAAGTTGCGTGCCAGAACCAGTTTGATGGCCACACTCAACCTCAGTAATTACAGTGAATTTGGATTGATTGTTGCTGCCATTTGCGTCAGCAATGGTTGGCTGCCTGTTCATTGGTTGGTCACCATCGCTGTGGCGATGGCGATGTCACAAATCTTAGCAGCTGTGCTCAACAGCCAAGCACACCAACATTTCGTCCAGTTCAGGGACCTGTGGCGCCGTTGGCAACGGGATGAGCGACTCGCCGACGATGAAGAAGTGGACATCAGTGGTGCTGAAGTCATCATCATTGGCATTGGTAGGATTGGTTGCAGTGCTTACGATGACATGCATGCTGCACTTGGTGACCGGGTCATCGGTATCGACATCAATCCCAAGGTCATCAGAAACAAAGGAGAAGGCCGTCGCTTGATCCAGGGAGACCCCACTGACGCAGACTTTTGGGACCGTGTATTAGAAAACCACGAGTTGAAACTGGTGATGATCACCCTGCCCAATTTGAATGCCGCATTGGGTGTGGTTGAACAATTGAAATCACTGGGATACCAAGGACAAATTGCCGCCACCACACAGTTTGGTGAAGAAATTGAAGTGTTTCATGAAGCCGGTGTTCACAGCGTTTTCAATGTCTTTACACAAGCCGGCTCAGGCTTTGCCAATCAAGTGATGGATATGGGCATGTGCGATGAA
>JAUHZH010000240.1 GCA_030426065.1 Gammaproteobacteria bacterium | reverse complement strand
CATTTTGCAAACATTTGGTTCAGAGCAAGACAAGCCCGTGGTCATCAATGAAAAACCGATGTCACCGAAACGGCTGGAATGGGAACACATCCAAAAAGTGCTGCAGGGTCATGATGGCAACATCACCCAAGCAGCCAAAGCCTTGAACATGCACCGCCGAACCTTGCAACGCAAATTACAAAAAAAACCCGTGAAAGAATGACCCTTCACCTCACCCGTGGAGCGTTAAGGTTGTTTGCACTGTAATTGACCTGCGGCATCGACCTGGGCAACAGCCTCTTGATCACTGGTTTTTTTGAACGCCATCTGCCAAACAGCTTGCCATTCACCACTGGGCAACCGTTCATCCATCACTGATAGGTAGCCGGTTTCATTCAACTGCCACTGGGTTCGATACACTTTGGCTGATCCATCTTTTTGTTGGTAACTTTCTTCTGGGAAATTCAAAACACCCGCATCAAACCTCACTTCACCATCACTGAACCCGCCCAGAGAATTGTGGTAGCGATAAATGACCTTGTGATCGTCGGCACGCACTGCATAAATGGTTTTGCCCCTGTAATTTTTACCGTCTCCACACACCAAATGATCATCGATAATGAATTGACCTTGATATAAGTCAGTAAAGCAATGGGTGTCAATGGCACCGCCTTGGGGGAAAGGTGCATGGAAACAATGACCGACCAAAGATGACAAGCCTGGGTATTTGCTTGATGGTTGTGTGTCATCTGCTTGAGATGCACCTGAAATCATGAACAAAACAACAAGATATTTCATTTTAGCTTGAACTCAAAATCATTGATTATATATTACAATGCCCCGCTTTCAGAATAGGACACAAGCCATGCAACACGCCTTGACACGCATACATGATAACAAGGTTTTTGAATGGACCGTGGTGACGGTAATCATTCTATCGGCTTTGTTGATTGGTGCCAAAACCTATGAATTACCTGGGTACATGGAAACCGCTTTGCGCATCGCTGATTGGAGCATCACGGTGTTCTTCTTGCTCGAAATCTCTGTCCGTTTCCTGGCTGCTGAAAATAAAAAAGGTTTTTTCAAGAACGGTTGGAATGTGTTCGACACTTTGATCGTGGTGGTCAGCCTGATTCCGATCGACAATTCTGACATGGCCTTGGTGGGCCGTTTGGTTCGTGTCTTCCGTGTTTTGCGGATGGTGTCCATCATCCCCGAACTGCGTGTTTTGATCAATTCACTGATCAAAGCCATGCCGCAACTCTCGTATGTGATGCTACTGATGTTCATCATTTTCTACATCTATGGCGCTGTTGGCTCGCTGTTTTTCGAGCGCATCAACCCCACCCTTTGGGGCGACATCTCAACCAGCATGCTGACCCTGTTTCGCGTCATGACCTTTGAGGATTGGACCGATGTGATGTATGAAACCATGGGCACCTACCCTTTGAGCTGGATTTATTACCTGTCCTTCATCTTTTTCACCGCCTTCGCTTTTTTGAACATGGTCATTGGCATCGTCGTCAGTGTGTTCGAAAAAGAAAACGCGCGCATGGAGGCCGGTGCCATTCATGAAGATTTTGAAGAACAAAATGACCAACTGGACGAAATACAAAAAGAACTGGCTGAAGTCAAAATGATGTTGGCTAAAATGGCCAGTAAATGAAGTGAGTACAATGCCATTGAGCCCCTTTTAACATACCCAAAAAGGCAGTTTTATGGCTGCTGTGCCTTTTGTGCTAAAATCATGAATGAACAACACTGCACAGCGTACCATGTATTGTCGAGCCAAATTCACATTGACCTGTTTCATCCTGATTTGGGTGATGGGCAGTGCAATGGCCCAGCATGCCGGCATCACCACCTTGGAATCGCCCTTTGACCAATACCAAAAACAAATCGGCAAAACACCGCAGCAAGTCATCGATGCCCTGGAGCAGCACCAATCACAATCAACCGTTGAACAGGCCCAAGTCCATTACATCCTCAGTGAAGCCTATTTGGGCTTGACCTACCCTCAAAAGGCAAAAAAACACATCGACCAAGGGTTGTCGTTGATACCAGAGCACAAACAACCTTGGTTGCACCACAAATTCCTTTTGATTCAAGCGGCATTCCTGGAATTCAGCGGTCAGCCCGAGGATGCTTTGCCTCTGGTTGAGAAGACCTTGGACTGGGCCATGAAGCAGGAGGACTTGTGGCTGACCATTGAGGCATTGGCTGCCCGAGGCCACATCCACAACGTCATGGCTTTATCAGCCAAGGCGCTGGAAGATTTTCAAGCGGCCTACCAGATGGCCCCCAAATCAGGCGGTGAAATCAATCAAGCCGAGTTGGCCATCGACATAGCTTTGGTTTATGAGTACCGGAAAGAGGATGAACTGGCCATTCCTTATTTTCAAGAATCGGTGGATTATCACCGTGCGAAAAACAACCTGTTGGATTTATCGATTGCCTTGTATGGTTTGGGTCGCGCTCACCTCCATTCAGGCCAGACTGAGCTGGGCAAACAACAATTACAAGAATCAAAAACATTGGCCGCCAAGGTCGGCGATGTACAAGGCGAGGCTTATGCCACCAAAGAGCTGGCCGGCTTGGCCATCGCAAATGAACAATACCCTTATGCCATTGAACTGTTAAAGGAAGTGCAACCGGTCTTCGAACTAGCCGACAACGTTTTCATGAAATTGGATGTGGCTTTTTCATTGACCGTCGCATACATGGAATCGGGGGAATATGAACAAGCCCAACATCACCTGAACCTCACCAAATCCTTGGCAGAAACACAAAATACGGCACACCCCAAAGCCAGCATTTCCATTCTCGAATCAGAACTTTTGGCTGCTCAAGGACAATTTGAGCAAGCTTTTAAAATGCTCCAAGAAGGCCGTGAGCAAGAACTGGACATCATCAAGCAGAACAACAGCGAAGCCTTGAACCAGCTGCGCGTGGCATTCGATTTGTCACAAAAGGAAAAAGAAAACCAGGCGTTGATGCAGCAAAACAAATTACACCTTACAGAAATCAAAGCCCAACAAGAGCGGCAAAAATTACTCAGTTTGCTGGTCTTGTTTTTTATCTTGGTGATGGTTCTGCTGTTTTGGAGCATTTACAAAAACCGAAAACACCGAGCCAAGCTGCAATTCCTCGCCAACCACGATGGTTTGACGCAATTGTTCAACCGCATGGCAGGGATCCAGGTGATTCGAAACAGGAGAACAGAACAACCGAAACTGGTGTTGGTGATGCTGGACCTTGATCATTTCAAACAAATCAACGACCGTTATGGACATGCGGTTGGCGACGAAGTCTTGGTACAGTTCAGTCAATTGTGTCAACAACACCTGCCCGAAGACGCGATTGTCATTCGCTTGGGAGGTGAGGAATTTTTACTCGCTTTTGGCCACCCACAAATGGCCAAAGTCATGCAGCAAATGTACCAACTCAAAGACCTGTGCAAAGAACGCATTCAAGTGGGGCAGTCCAATCACCAGCTGACATTTTCAGCAGGCATGACCACCACACAGGAAAACCTGCCTTTGGAAACATCGATTCAGCAAGCTGACATGGCCATGTACCGAGCCAAATCCCAAGGGCGCAACAGGATCATCATTTACAACGAATCTTGATGTGCTGCCCTGAACATGGACAGACACTGCGCACAAGCATCAACCCACAACCACCGATTGATCATCAAAGGGAATGCCACGGCTGGTCAATGCCTGCTGTAAATGGGCGATGGGCATGCCATCCAACAAAACGTCTTGGCCGTCTTTCAATTTAACAACCGGGGTTTCATGTCCGTCATTCAACCAGACTTCTCCCCGATCAATTTGTGGCCACATGATTTGACGCCAATGACCTTGTTCATTGACCATCAACCCCATCGGTGAAATCATGCTTTTTTGGTTCTTGGCCCAGAATTTCCATTTGATCACCTGGTAAAGCAAAAACACCGGCAACAAAATCAGCATCAAAAGCAACAAAGGCAACATGATTGCCAGCATCAAAACAAAGACGAGCCAGTCTTTCCAACCTTTTCTCGGTCGCTGTTTGATGAACTGTAACACCATCCGATTCACGACACACCCAACATGGCTTTGGTTTCCAAAAACTCATCAAACCCTTGCGGCCCACGCTCTCTGCCATTACCCGAATGCTTGTAACCACCAAAAGGCGCGGTGCGATCCATCGAGGCACCATTGATGTGAATCATCCCAGCACGCAGCCGTTTGGCCACAGCTTGCACCCTGTCGGCGTCATC
>JAUHZH010000239.1 GCA_030426065.1 Gammaproteobacteria bacterium | reverse complement strand
CAAACACGCCTTCGATTGAGGTTTGGGTGGCGTTGCCTTGTTGGCCAGATTCCACAGAGATGTAGCCGTGGTTCATGTCCAATTGGCCATCGAAAATCTGGGTGTTGGGTGTGTGGCCAATGGCAATGAACACACCTTGTACATCCAGATCTTGGGTGGCACCGTCTTTGGTGCTCTTGACACGCAAGCCGTTGACGCCTTTGTCGTCGCCCAACACTTCGTCCACTTCATGGTCCCAAACCAGTTCAACGTTGCCGTTCTTGGCTTTTTCAAACAAGCGGTCTTGGAGGATTTTTTCAGAACGCAAAGCGTCTCTTCTGTGAACCAAGTACACTTTGGATGCGATGTTGGACAGGTACAAGGCTTCTTCGACGGCCGTGTTACCACCGCCTACAACAGCCACTGGCTGGTCACGGTAGAAGAAACCATCACAGGTGGCACAGGCAGATACCCCTTTGCCTTTGAAGGCTTCTTCGGATTCCAGTCCCAGATACTTGGCAGAAGCACCTGTTGAAATGATCAAAGAATCACAGGTGTAAATCGCTTGATCGCCCTTTAATGTAAAAGGTCGTTCTCCCAACTCAACGGTGTGGATGTGGTCAAAGATCACTTGGGTGTCGAATTTTTCGGCATGTTCCAACATGCGAGACATCAACTCGGGTCCTTGCAAATCGCCAGGGTCACCTGGCCAGTTTTCCACTTCTGTGGTGGTCATCAATTGACCGCCTTGCTCCAATCCCGTGATCAATACTGGGTTCAAATTGGCTCGTGCGGCGTAAACAGCAGCGGCATAACCGGCTGGTCCTGATCCAATGATGATGAGTTTGTGATGTACTGTGTCCATGGCAGATCTCAATATTTCAAAGGCAGCCATGATAAACGGCCGTTTGGTTTTTGTAAAATAGATTTAATGGATTGCCATGTTCTGATTTTTTGATTGTTGAGAATGCAACACCATGCTTATGTCTCATAGTCATATATTCATAGCCAAAACAATGGTTCCTTTCTTTCAAACTCGGGGATAAAATAGGCGATTTGTGGTACGGCATGACCCGCCGTCATTTTTACTTTATTGAGGGGACAAACTTCATGAAAATCGGGATTCCTAAAGAAACCAAGACCTTAGAAGGTCGAGTGGCTTTGGTGCCAGCAGCTGCGGCTGACTTGGTGCGTGCGGGACATGATGTGTACATTGAAGCCAGTGCAGGCATCATGAGTGGTTTTTCTGATCAAGATTACATCCTGGCGGGTGTCAATGTTGAGCAAGATGCAGAAAGCTTATATGGCGTGGCAGAAATGATTGTCAAAGTCAAAGAGCCCATTGCCGGTGACTTAAAATACCTGCGTGAAGACCATTTGCTGTTTTGTTATTTGCATTTGGCCGCAGAGCCAGAGTTGACACAATCTTTATTGGACATTGGCCTGACAGGCGTGGCTTTCGAAACGGTTGAAGAAGCCGATGGTTCCTTGCCCTTGCTGGCTCCGATGTCCATCATTGCCGGTCGCATCGCAACCCAGGTGGGCACCCACACTTTGCACCATCCATTGGGTGGCAAAGGCTTGTTGTTGGGCGGTTTGCCATCAACCGAACGCGGTAAAGTGGTTGTCTTGGGTGGTGGCGCTGCAGGCGGTAATTCTGCCTCTTTGGCAGCAGCTTCTGGTGCCAATGTGGTTGTTTTTGATAAGCGCCAAGACCGTTTGGCACAAATGATGGCCATGGGTTCTAACGTCACGGCTTTGTACCCATACCAGGAATTGGTGGCTTCCGAAATTTCCAATGCCGATTTGGTGATTGGTGCGGTTTTGGTCACCGGTGCCAAAGCACCTCACGTGATCACAGAAGAAATGGTCAAAGGCATGGAACCTGGATCGGTCATTGCAGACATTTCAGTTGACCAAGGTGGTTGTGTTGAAACCACACGTCCCACCACATGGGCAGAACCCACATTCACAGAACATGGTGTGGTACACTTTTCAGTGACCAACATGCCTGGTGCGGTGCCAAGAACATCGACCCAAGCCATTTCTGCGGCGATATTGCCGTATGTTCAGCGCTTGGCGCAACCTGATTGGGCCGCTGTGCCTTCGTTGCAAAAAGGCATCAACGTCGCGGCAGGTAAGATTGTTCACCCTGCCTTGCTTTAAATACGGCAAAACAAGGCCTGTTTTGCAGGCCTTGTTTTTTTGACTGAGGATTGGATTGACTCAAGTTTCACAACAAATCAAAAAAAGGGTGCTCGAAAGCACCGTTTTCGTTCTGGTGCCATTGGCTGCTTATTTTTTGCTGGCACTGTTCACCTATCACCCCAATGACCCGGGGTCATTTGCATCATCTGATGTGGAAAAAATCAATAACTTGGGTGGCCTCACGGGCGCCTATTTGGCCGATTTTTTGTTCCATTTTCTGGGTTATTTTGCTTATTTCATTCCTTTGGCATTGGTGTTCATTGCATGGCGCCTGTTTCAAGATGCCGACGATGCGGATGAGTTGGGTTGGTTAGACACCCTCATCAAATCAGGCGGTTTCGTCGCTGCCTTGTTGACGGGCTGTGGTTTGGCTCATCTCCACGCCAACACCGGTTCCTTGCCTTTCGCTGGTGGCGGCATCGTGGGAGAAATCATTGGCGGGTCCATTTTGAACGGTTTTGGCATCATTGGTGCCACCATGATCCAAAGCGCGGTGTTTTTGGCAGGCATCACTCTGTTTTCCGGTTTGTCTTGGTTTGCATTGATGGATCAACTGGGCAAAGGGACGCTGGCCTTTTTGGCTTGGTTGGGTCATTTGTGGGAACGGTTTGGTGATTGGAAAGCCGGCCGACAAGCGCAAACCGAGCGCGAAGTGGTGCGCCGTCGCGATGCTGAAGTGCAGCAACAGCGTGACCCCATCGTAATCGAAAAAGCCGAACCTGTTCAGACAGAAAGCAAGCGGGCCAGCAAAGAAAAGCAAATGAATTTATTCGATGCATTGCCGCCAGGAAAATTGCCCCCCTTGGCACTGCTCGATAACCCGCCAAGTCAAGTGGTGGGTTACAGTGACGAAGAATTGGAAGTGCTGTCACGCCAATTGGAATTGAAATTGGCAGACTTTAAAGTCAAAGCCGAAGTGGTTGGTGTTTATCCTGGTCCTGTGGTGACCCGTTTTGAAGTCAATCCAGCAGCCGGCATCAAAGCCGCCACCATAGTGAACTTGGCCAAGGACTTGGCCCGAGGCTTGTCGATCACCAGTGTGCGCATTGTTGATGTGATTCCTGGTAAACCTTACATTGGCATCGAAATCCCAAACATCAATAGGGAAATTGTTTACTTAAGTGAAATATTGCGTTCGGTTGAATTTGATAAATCCAAGTCACCATTGACTCTTGGATTGGGCAAAAGCATCAGTGGCCGACCGGTGATTGTAGACATCGCCAAGATGCCCCACCTTTTGGTTGCTGGTACCACGGGGTCGGGTAAATCGGTGGCTGTCAACGCCATGATCATCAGTTTGCTGTACAAGTCGACTCCCGACGATGTGCGGTTGATTATGGTTGACCCCAAGATGCTTGAGTTGTCTATTTATGAGGGCATTCCGCACTTGCTGGCGCCGGTGGTGACGGACATGAAAGAAGCCGCCAATGCCTTGCGTTGGTGTGTTGCTGAAATGGAGCGCAGATACAAACTGATGGCGGCCATGGGCGTGCGGAATTTGACTGGCTTCAATAAAAAAATCAACAAGGCCATTGCCGATGGTGAACCAATACTTGATCCTTTTTTCGATGAAGCATCGCGTGGCATGGGGCTGGAACCCGAAGAATTGAAACCACTGCCATACATCGTGGTGGTGATTGATGAATTCGCTGACATGATGATGATTGTTGGCAAAAAAGTCGAAGAGTTGATTGCCCGTATCGCGCAGAAAGCACGTGCCGCGGGAATCCACTTAATCCTCGCTACGCAGCGCCCGTCGGTCGATGTCATTACCGGTTTGATTAAAGCCAACGTACCAACACGAATTTCGTTTCAGGTGTCATCGAAAATCGATTCCCGTACCGTGCTCGACCAGGGGGGGGCCGAGCAGTTGCTGGGTCATGGCGATATGCTTTATATGCCTCCGGGTACGAGTGTCCCCATTCGTGTGCATGGTGCCTTTGTGGATGATCATGAAGTCCATAAAGTCGTCGATGACTGGAAGCAGCGTGGTGAGCCGGATTATCTTGAAGAGGTATTGAGTGGTGGCGAAAGCAGTGACCCGATTGCAGCTGCATTAGGTGGTGATG
>JAUHZH010000238.1 GCA_030426065.1 Gammaproteobacteria bacterium | reverse complement strand
GAAGAATTACGCAACGCCAAGAAGTTCTTGTACATGCCCAGGAGCAACACGGAGGGATTGTCCGACAGTTTGAAACTGTTGTCGTTACGTACTGGGTGGGCGATATATTTGTGGAGCAAAGGTGTCGGTTTGGCCAACCTGAAAAACACCGAGCCGCCTCACAACAAAACCCAAGATTTCGATCATGCGGTTGAATTTGCGACCAAAAGAAAACACTTTTCAGTGTTTGTTTTCCCTGTGGTGGACAAAAACGATTGGCTCGATGCCAAATTGTTTTTGACCAAGCAAGGGGCGCTTTCATCACAAGTGGTCAAATACCTGTTTATTGTGCCCAAAGGGGTGGATAACCGTGTTTTTGAAAAATACGGCGAAACCCTTTCCTTGAGTTATGGTTTGGATGGATCCTATGTGCTGCGCAATGGACAATGGGTAGATGCCAATGCATTATCATGATTTGAACATACTCATCGCCTGCGGCAACAAGAAAGACCGGTTGGCTTTTTTTAATTTTTTTGACGAACAAAATGCCAGCCAGATTTTTACGGCGTCCAACATGGATCAAGTCATGGACATGCTGGATGCTGAAGATGACATTGGCGTTTTGGTGACCGAAATCTCTCCCCATTGGCTGAAAAGCAAAAGCCAAGTAGAACAAATCAAGAAAATCCACAAAAGCATCAAGGTCATCGGTGTTTTTTCAGAGTCTGTTAATGTGGACAGCCAAGCTTACCAAACCATGACGGCTTGGATAGATGACAGCTATTTCTCTCCCATTGCAGCCAATGAATTGAAAGCCCGGATGACACTGGACATCAAAACCATGAGTCCCAGCGAATTGGCGCATGTGAAATCTGCTGAACTGGACACGGTACTGAATCATGTTTTCCCCAACACTCGCCGGCCACAGTTTTTGTATGATGTGTCATCAGGTACCGTTGCTCATGCCAACGATGCCATGAACCAATGGCAGGCAAATGACGATTTAATCGGTCATTCTTATGTTGTTCTGGCAGAAAACCCAACCGCATTGGACACCGCAGCCACAGAGCAGAAGCTCAATGAAGAAGGTGTGGCTTCCATGGCATTTGAGCTCAAACAACAAAAAGGCCAGAACCAAAAACACATCACACTGACGATGCATGCTGTTCATTTGGATGGAAACCCATATTATTTGGGTGAGCTGGAAGACACGTCACTACCGGTTTTTTATCAGCAATTCATCAATAAATTGCGGTCCCTTCAACAAATTGATTTCAATGGCACTCAGTTTGAAAAAGACATGAAAGCCTTGATGGAGTGGACCGGTGTTGAGTTTTTGTTTGCGGTCAACAACGGAGGCAGGGACAGCTATGATGAGTTGATTTGGGATTTTTCAAGTGATCAAAAATCCGAACTGTTCATCAAAGCCGAACATGCTTTCATTCAAAGGCAATTGGCGAAAAAGAACCGTTTAGAGATTGAAAAAGGGGCGTCGAAGCTGATTCCTGGTGATGAATTCATCACTTTTTATGCAGTGGACCAGTTGTTGTTGTACCGCTGTTACGTCGAAAAAGGGGCTGATTTGTTGTTGGTGGCAGGTGGTCAGCGCACCCCATTCGCATGGCAACCGTTGACCTTGTTATTCAGCGAGCTGGCAGATCATTTGGCCAAATTCATGGCATTCAAGGCTTTGCGTGCTTTGCATGAATCTGAAAGCCGGTATGATGTTTTAACGGGACTGGCCAACCGCCGCTTCATTGTCAAAACCATGGAACAAGACTTGTTGGATGGCAAGCAACAAGACCAGTTCAAAGCCCTGGCTTTCCTTGACTTGGACCGCTTCAAAATCATCAATGACTCTTTGGGTCATGATGTGGGTGACAGTGTGTTGATTTCCGTGGCACAAGTGTTGAATAAACACGTGGGTCAATACGGCATGGCCGCCCGGTATGCGGGTGATGAGTTTTTGATCTGGTTTAACCGTGGCGAGTCTCCCACCGTGGTCCAACATGTGGCCAACCAAATCCTCAAAGCAGTGGCATCACCAATCGCATTGAACAATGGCAGTGAACTAAAAATCACAGTCAGCATGGGCATCACCTATTATCCTGAACATGCCAAAACCACAGGTCAATTGATTAAAAATGCCGACACCGCCTTGTACGATGCCAAGCTGCAAGGTAAAAACCGGTATTCAGAGTACAACGACAGCCAAGTCGGGGATTCACCCAAGCAGTTGGAACAGATGGAGAAGAACCTGTCTCATGCCATTGAAAACAATGAGTTGGATGTGTTTTTTCAACCCAAAATTGATGCCCAAACGGAAGACATCATGGGGTTTGAAGCCTTGGTCCGATGGGAACACCCAGAATTGGGTTTGATCAGTCCAGGCTTGTTCATTCCACTGGCCGAACAAACGGGTTTGATACACAAAATTGGCTATTTGGTACTCTATAAATCCTGTCAAATTCTGCGCCAGTGGCAAAGTGAATTTGGTTTACAGTTGAACATGTCAATCAACTTGTCTCCATTGCAGTTAAGTGATAAAAAATTGATCTCCAGGATAAAGCAAGTGATAGAGAAAACCAAAGTACACCCACAATTCATTGATTTTGAAATCACCGAAAGTGAGAAGTTTGAAAATGTCACTGAAGCATTGAAAATGATGCGCCAGATCGTTGATTTGGGCTGCACATTGTCAATCGATGACTTTGGAACGGGTCACTCGACATTGGAATACATTCGCAAGATTCCCGCCAAGACTTTAAAAATCGACCAAACTTTTGTTAAAAATATTGGCTTAAGTCCTGATGATGAGGCCATTCTGGATGCCACCATTGACATTGCCAAAAGGGTAGGACACAAGATTGTTGCTGAAGGTGTTGAGACAGAAGCACAACGGCATTACCTTGCGGCCAAAGGCTGTGAGTATTTCCAAGGATTTTTGTTTTGCCGCCCCTTGCCTGCCAATGAAATCAGTCGCATTTTGGGTGAACGGGCCGCTTTGCTGAGCCAAGCGATTTAAAGGGACCTCACCCAATGCAAAAATTCCGTAATTTTTTATGAAACCTTTTCACTAACCTCAGGTCAAAGACGCTATTACAATGAAAGAAGAAGAGCAAGTGATGTCAGAGACCAACCTCGATGCAGCACTGGTGGCAGATGCCAAAAAAGGAGAGGTGAAAGCTTTTGAGCTTTTGGTGAACCGCTACCAACAAAAAGTGGCCAACGTGATTGCCAAATTTGTCAAAGATCACCATGAAATCCAAGACATAGCGCAGGAAGTGTTCATCAAAGTGTTCCGAGCCTTGCCGAATTTTCGTGGCGACAGCTCTTTTTATACTTGGATTTATCGCATTGCTGTCAATACAGCCAAGAACCATTTGGTCGCCAAAGGCCGACGGATTCAAGGCGTGGCAGCTGACTTTGATGAGGCTGAGCATTTTGCTGCCCATGAAGATTACAGGAACTTAGACACGCCCGATGCGGTCTATGCCCGCAACGAACTGGAAGCCGCCATGTCTAAAGCCATAGCAACGCTCCCAGAAGATTTAAAAACAGCCATCATTTTGCGAGAAATCGATGGTTTGTCTTATGAAGAAATAGCAGAAAAAATGGGTTGCCCCATTGGTACCGTGCGCTCTCGAATTTTCAGGGCCAGGGACGCTGTAGACCAAGCATTACAACCACTGAACATTACTGAAGGTACGAGAAACACACATGTCAGATCAATCTAAACAAAACATTTCTCAATTGATGGATGGCGAACTGGAAAAAGATTGCAGCCGTTTCTTGCTGAAACGCATGCAGTCTGATTCAGAGTTGAGTGAAAAGTGGGACAACTACCACTTATTGCGCTCGTACTTACAACAGTCTGAATCGGCACCTTTGATGCATGATTTGGGCGCCAAAGTGGCTGCTCAATTGGGCCAAGAGTCGGCGAATGGTGCACCAGTGGCTGAAGAAAGCAAACCCAATGTCTGGTACAAACCCTTGTTAGGAACAGCGATTGCTGCGTCTGTCGCGGTGGTGGCGGTTTTGGGTCTTGGTAACCCGACGGTGTCTTTGGATGGAGACTTGAATGATGAGGGTGCTGTATTCAAAACGGCGGCTCAATTGGTCAATCCTCCCAATGCGGCACAGGTTCGTTCAGAACAGTTACCCAGCTACACCCGGTATCCTTCTTTGACACCACGGGTTCAACAATTCATCATTGAAAGCAATGGCCAAGAACATGTTGAGGTTTTGCCCTTGTATTACAACGAAGAATACATGATTCAATTGGAAAAGCAAAA
>JAUHZH010000237.1 GCA_030426065.1 Gammaproteobacteria bacterium | reverse complement strand
CATTTGAAGACTTCTGATACCCTATCCAAGTTCAGGACACTACACTTTGCGTCATCCAAAGAGAATGGCACTTCCTTTTCAAGGATGACAACGCAGTAGAGGGCGGTTTCCCAGTTCGCCCGAAGGGAAGCCATCAAATGCCCCAATACTGCGTTGCAATTCTTAATAAGGGATAAACCATTATCTGCAAGCTGCGCCTTGTCTTGGCGCATTTGATGACTTCTGATAACCTATCCAGGTTAAGGACACTACACCTGCTATCAGGATTCATGGCCTTGTTCAGATATTTTAGCCAAACAAGGCCATTTTCCTGTGATGTTATTCGAATCCGTCCTCAAAAATAACGTCAGAACCCAGGTCTTGTATGCAGCTGGGGTAATTGCTCTGTATTCGTGTATTAAAACGACTGATGACTGTGGGATGGAATTCATCGTCGCTCAAACCGCAATCAGCTCCATTGGGTGCGCCAAAGTGGCAATAGCTCATGATGGTGCCTTTCCCGCCCGCGGGGCAACTGGGTGTGCCTGCAAAACAGCTGCCACCTTCAGCGTTGTAACATTCGTCAACAAAGGGGTTGTAACAATGGGTGTGAGGTGAACCGAGGTTGTGACCCAACTCATGGGCCAAAAACTGGGCAATGAAGCCCAAACTGGCGCTAGAACCAATGCGGTTGACGCTGTAACTGCCAAAAGTTTCAGAGCCGCCGCCTTGCAGTTGGCCATTGTTGCAATATTGGTTGATCCATGCGATACCAGAGAAACTGAAGTTCCCTATGCTCTGGCCACTGAGCATGGCTGCAAAGTCACGGTCGATGTGACCTTGATTGACACGCCAATATTCACCAAAATCTGTGAGGTACTGACTGATGTCAGGTTCGGTTGGATAAGGGTCAGAGCCAACCCTTAAAAAGACATTGCCCATCAACCAGCGCAGGGACACGTCACGTTCAAAATACACATTCATGTTCACGAACAGGGTGTTGATGTCATTCATGGCAGTGGTGGTGCTGTTGCCGTTACCAGCCATCCACTCTGTATCTGTTTCTATCGCCAAAACGGCTTCATAAATGGGAGAACCACCTTGTGGCAGGTACAGTGTTTTGGACATGTCGGCCAGAGCCAAATCCGCCTGCAAGTTGGTGGGTTGCTCTTGCATGTTGGTGTGGCATGCATGTTCACCACCGTGTGTTGATTTTTCACTGGCATTGGCTCGAAAATCCAAACCAGTTTGCAAGTTCCCTGTGATGTTCATGCTGATCCCGTGTTCGACCAAAGTGCCAGACACATCTCCGGTCTTGGGGTTAAGCAAAATACCCAAACCATGTGGTGCACCACTGAATGCCAAAACCGGCTCGGGTTTGAGTTTGTATGATTTTTTTCCATTGATGACGGTGATTTCTGCGCCAGGAGCCATCAGTTCGTATCGACTCAGTTTGATGTCTTTGGGAGATTGTGGCGCATGCCCGAGGCTAACCATTTCAGGAAAACCAGAGAGTGTGATGACGTCACCCACTTGCGCATTGAGCAGTTTTTGGTGTTGTGCCGGGTTGATGAACCAGGACTGATCCTTGGCCGTGGCTTGCAGTTCAGTGTCTTTGATTTTAAGAGGTGAATCATCCGCGGATGCTGCGGTGAAGTACAGGGTTAAGATCAGGGTGATTGTGCTTTTCATGGCTCATTCCTCAGATTGAATCCTTATGATTATAAGCCTAAGTCGTGCACAAGGGTTGAAATTTCAACCCCCATTTCATTCTGGTGTAGTGTCCTGTACTTGGCTGGGCTATCAGCGTACTGTGGAACTACACCAGAATTGGGGACAATGATTTGTATTTGATATCAATGGTAGATGTGGTATGCCAGCGGTTTATCTGAATTGTCGATGTCTATGTATTCAGCTGATTGGAATGCTTTGATCAGGTCAGCATGTTGTTTTGACCAGTCCTGTGGCCAGATGTCGACCTCAGTGAGGAGGTTTTGAGCGATTTGGCTTGCATGTGTTTTATATACATCGGATTGTGACATATGGTCAAAAAATGTTCTGCTGTTTGGGCTGTTGTCACGGACGGCTTCTAAAGACAACCACATGGCTTGGTTCAGGTCCGCAGTTTCAAGTTGATTCAATGCCAACTTCAATCCATTTGAATCAAAACCGTAATATAACAAGTGCATCGTTAACTGATCCTCGTCACTCAAGTCTGTTGGGACATGACCTTGATCAGCTGCTGCCATGCTTTGAATATTTGGATGCCAAGAAGGAAACTGCGCCAAAGCCTGTTTCATTTGTGGACTGTCTACTCGCAGGTGTTGTAACCCTTGAGGGTCAATCACCCCTTGGACATCGGACATCACTTGTTTCAATTGATCGGTGGTCAAGTAATCAGAGAACAAATCCAATGCTGCAGCGAAAGGTGTCAGGTGGCCGGTGTTTCGGAAACAACCCGAGCCGTAAGTGAAGCTGATTTTGCCATTCAGCCAGCTGGCGTTTTCTGTGATTTGGAGTGCCACTTCATTGGGAGTTTGTTTTGATAAAGCCACCCAGCTGGCCAAGGCAATGGTAAAATTCTCGTCATTCATCCAGATTTTTAAATCTTCAGTTTTCTGGTGCTGGGCAATGAGCGCGATGGCTTGTTCAGTTTTGGTGGTGTGTTCATACTTCAAGACTTCCGCTTCACTGTGAGGTGTTCTGAGGAAGTCCATCGCTTGAAACACATCACTGAATACATCACCTTTTCTTGAAAACAATCCAGACCAAAGCACATCATGTATCAGGTTCTTTCGGTAAACAGGGTGAGATCTGATGAACAGTGCATCATCAGGCTTTTGGTGTTTCCAAATGATGTAGGCATTTTGTGCCACACTCCTTAAGGGTTGATCGTTTGACGAGGGTGTCCTCATCAACCCCATTTCAATGAAGGGCCACAATTGATCTTCATTCAGGAATCGATTCAATGCCCAAAGCAAAGCGGCGGCATCTTTGGCGTTTCCTGTGCGGATGATTTGGCCCCATTGATTTGGCTTGACCTCGTGGTCTGTCAAGTCTTCAAGATCGGTGATGTGCTTCCATTCTGACCAAGGCAGCACATACAGTTTGCCATAAAAAGTTTTGTAAGTCGGTTGCTCAGTATCGAACATCATCCTGCTGTGTGCTGAGCCCATGAACAGCAGCATAAGCAACATAAAAACACGGTATTTTTTCATCAGACTGTCTCCAAGGTGGTTTCAATGTCGGACTTTCGGTTGTGCTAAAAAGTTCTGAAAAATAGGTAAAAAGTCATGGTTTGGGTGATGTGTTGATGCCTAATTCCACCTTGAAAACCCGTCAGTTAAATACTGTATCTGATTGAATAAAAACAAAAAAAGCCGCACTCAGGCGGCTTATTCTTGGATGGGTGGAAATTATTTATTTTTTGCTGCTGTGTTTTTCTCCATTGACCGAAACATGGCCTGAGCCGTCATCGATCAAGGTGAACTCGCCTTCAAGCCCTTTGACCTTGATGGACCCTGAACCGTCATCGACTTGGAAATCTCCAGCCACAGCATGTGCTTTGACATCACCTGACCCGTCCTCGATTTCAACATCACCCGTGATGTTTTGCAGCTTCACGTGACCAGAGCCATCGTCAATTTTGACATCATAGGCGCCACTGATTTCGATGTGTCCGGAACCGTCATCAATGGTCACTGATCCGGTTGTGTTGGTCAGTTCGGTGTGACCTGAACCGTCATCAATGGTGATGTTGCCACTGATGTCAAATACTTTGATGTGACCGGATCCGTCATCGATTTCAAGGTCAAAATCAGCAGGGACTTTGACGTCCAGGTGGATGCTGATTTCAGGGTTATTGAACATTTTTTTCTTGTTTTTGGCCACCAGTTTGGCAAATCCGCTGTCTCGCTCCAGGCTGAACAGCATGTCGTCCTCTAATGCAGAAGCCAAGTCTTCAGGGTGGTTGTATTTATCTGACTTGATCTTTGCTTCAACAATGATGCGGTCTATGTGCTCGCTGTGACCTGTGATGACCATGTGACCGGCACCGGCAACAATCTCCAGGCCGTGCAAACGGTTGGTTTCTAATGTCAAAGTCCGTTCAATCATCAAGTCTTTGCCAGCAAACGCTGTCATGCTGACGGCCACTGCGCTGGCCAATAGAATGGTTTTTTTCATGGTTTTCTCGCTTTATTTTTGAAATGAACGCTCATGTGATTGAGATGTTACAATGCGTTTCAAAAATTTTCATCCCGATGCTGATTTCTGATTCACACCAATTCGTTTTTGTTCAC
>JAUHZH010000236.1 GCA_030426065.1 Gammaproteobacteria bacterium | reverse complement strand
ATCCAATCACACCAAACCAACGTCAAACCCGGTACTTTTGCCAGCGTCGGGTTCGCCCAATTTCAATTCGACTCCCGGAAACCGTCAAAGCTCGGTTCTTAGGCGCAACAACTCTGGGAAGAACGTCAAATCTAAAGCCTTCTTCAAAAAGGCCACTCCCGATGAACCACCAGAGCCTTGTTTGAAACCGATGATGCGTTCGACGGTTTTCATGTGCCTGAATCGCCACATCTGGAATGACTGCTCAACGTCCACCAACTGTTCACACAAGGCATACACCTTCCAGTGGGTGTCTGTGTCTTTATAGACTTCAACAAAGACTTGCATCAAGGCTTCATTATATTCGTGTGCTTGGCTGACGTCTCGCTCCAACAGTTCATTGGGGATGGCATAGCCTTCCCTGCTCAAATAAGACAGGAACACATCATATATACTGGGGCCATTCAATTCGGCCAACAACAGCTTATGGGATTCCGAACCCTCGGGGAACACCTTGACCATTTTTTTGTTTTTGTTACCCAAAAGGAATTCAACTTGTCGGTATTGGACTGACTGAAAGCCAGACGCATGACCGAACACATGCCTGAACTGCATGTATTCGCTGGGGGTCAACGTCTCCAACACAGCCCACTGCTCAAACAGTTGGCGTTGTACTTGTTTGACGCGCGCCAGAATCTTGGATGCTTTGCCCAGGCGATTGTTGTTGATGGCGTCAATCGCGGCTTTCAATTCATGCACCACCAACTTCATCCACAGTTCAGCGGTTTGGTGCTGGATGATGAACAGCATTTCATCATGGTGCGGCGGATCGCTCAACGGATGCTGTGCTGTTAATAAGGTGTCCAAACACAAATACCCGCCATAATTGTCTCTCTCAGAAAGCGCCAGCTTGATGTTCTTTTCTAATTTTCTGTGGTTTTGTTTTGACATAATGTTATAAGCAATCCCTTTGATTATTGTGCTTGATTAAACTATAATACGGCCGCCTTAAAGCCATCCTCATGGCGTCATTAGGCAATTATAAAGTTTTGTCCACCACATGACCATGACATATGTCATTTCATCATGACAAAACCTTGGCATAATGCCATTCCACCCTAATTTAACGGAGAGTGAAGTTGACTACTGTTGCATCATTTGACATCAACTACTTGCAATACCTGTCACCGAACGGTGATTTGGTGGGCGACAGAAAACCCAGCATTGCCAGTAACTTTGAACACCTGAAGTCCATTTATGAATTGATGGTATTAACCCGCACATTTGACGCCAAGGCAGTGGCGTTGCAAAGAACCGGCAAAATGGGCACCTATGCCTCTTGCTTGGGTCACGAAGCCGTACACATCGGCATCGGTGCGGCCATGGAAGAATCCGACGTGTTCGCTCCCATGTACCGCGAATACGGCACCCAGTTTTACCGTGGTGTGAAGATGTCTGAAGTGTTGCAATACTGGGGTGGTGATGAGCGAGGCTCTAACTTTTCTGGCCCGCAACACGATTTCCCTTGGTGTGTGCCCATTGCCACACAGTGCATGCATGCAGCTGGTGCGGCTTTGTCGTTCAAATTGAGGGGTGAACAACGTGCAGCCGTCAGTGTGGTAGGTGACGGTGGCAGCTCCAAAGGTGACTTCTTGGAAGCCATCAATGCAGCCAGTGCTTTCCAATTGCCCATGGTGTTGATGATCGTCAACAACCAATGGGCCATTTCAGTGCCGCGCAAGAAACAAAGTGCTGGACGCACATTGGCTCAGAAAGGTGTGGCCGGTGGCTTGCCATCGATTCAAGTGGATGGCAACGACTACATCGCGGTTTATACAGCCGTTAAATCAGCCCTGAAACGTGCCAAAGAGGGTAAAGGCGCATCAGTGATTGAAGCCATCACTTACCGTTTGAGTGACCACACCACAGCCGACGACGCTTCTCGCTACCGTCCGGATGATGAATTGGACAACGCCAAAGAATTCGAGCCCATCAAAAGGATGCGCAAATACTTGACCAGCCAAGGTCAATGGAATGAGCAATTGGAGAACCAGTTACTCGAAACTTGTAAAAAAGAAGTGGAAGCTGCGGTTCAAGAATACCTCAATGCTGAACCACCTCAAGTCACCGACATGTTTGATTACATGTATGCTGAATTGCCGCATGATTTAGAGGCTCAACGCCGCTATGCGATTGAAATGGAGGAGAAGTCAAATGGCTAAAGTGACGATGGTAGAAGCCGTGACCATGGCATTGGCTCACGAGCTGAAAAACGACAAAGACGTGGTGATTTTGGGTGAAGACGTCGGCATCAACGGCGGTGTGTTCCGTGCCACCAATGGTTTGGCTCAAACGTTTGGTGAAGACCGTGTGATTGACACGCCACTGGCCGAAGCCATGATTGCCGGTTTGACTGTGGGCATGGCGACCCAAGGCATGAAGCCGATTGCTGAGGCACAGTTCATGGGCTTCATTTACCCGATGGTGGAACAGATCATTTGTCACGCCGCCCGCTTCCGCAACCGAACCCGTGGCCGACTGACCTGCCCCTTGGTGATTCGTGCCCCTTACGGCGGTGGCATCCATGCCCCTGAACACCATTCTGAAAGTACAGAAGCCATGTTTGCTCACATGCCAGGCATCCGCGTGGTGATTCCGTCATCACCAAGCCGCGCCTATGGTTTGTTGTTGGCAGCCATCCGCAACCCGGATCCTGTGCTGTTCCTCGAGCCCAAACGCGTTTACCACTTGAACAAAGAAGAAGTGGAAGACGATGGTGAAGAATACCCATTGGACATGTGTTATGTCCTGCGTGAAGGCACCGATGTGACTTTGGTTTCTTGGGGTGCTATGATGAAAGAAACACTGGAAGCAGCTGACAAATTGGAAGCCCAAGGTGTTTCAGTCGAAGTCATTGACGTCGCCACCATCAGCCCGCTTGACATGGACACCATCCATGAGTCAGTGGCCAAAACCGGTCGCTGTGTGATTGTTCAAGAAGCCGCCCGTCATTGTGGCGTCGCTTCAGAAATTGCTGCTAATTTGGCAGATCAGGGTTTGTATGACCTGCATGCCCCAGTGAAACGTGTAACGGGTTATGACACCGTGATGCCATTGTTCAAAATGGAAATGAAATACATGCCCAGCACCGCTCGCATTTTAGACACCGTAAACAAAGTATTGGAGGTTTCATGAGCGTTTTCAAATTACCCGATTTGGGAGAAGGTTTGCCAGATGCAGAAATTGTAGAATGGCATGTGAAAGTGGGTGACACCGTAGAAGTCGATCAACCCATGGTATCTATGGAAACCGCCAAAGCCGTTGTTGATGTGCCCGTACCCATGGCCGGCGTGGTGAGCAAATTACACGGTGAACCAGGAGACGTGATTGACACTGGCGCGCCTTTGATTGAATTTTCAGTGGACGGTGAAGCACCTGAAGCCGACAGCCCTTCTCAGTTGCGTGCTGAAGCAGAAGAAGTGTTGAACGAATTGAATGATGAAGCACCAGCCAAAGAAGAAGCCATTGGTACCGTAGTGGGTCAGATGGAAGCTTCTGATAAAGTGGTCAGCTCTTACCAAGACTTCAGCGGCAAAAAAGCCGCACCAGCAGTCCGTGCTTTGGCGAAAAAACTGAAAGTGGATTTGAATTTGGTTGAGGCCACAGGCGCCGGCGGCGTGATCCGCCCCAGTGACGTCAAAAAAGCCGCTGCCAACCAAAAAGCCATCATGGGCGATGCACCTGCTGCCGCTCCTGCTCAAGCTCAAACGCCAGCTGCGCCAAAAGCCTCTGCGCCTGCTGTCAGTGCGCCCAGCCAACCGGTTGCACCTGCCAAGGTCGAAGTGACTGGTGAGTGGGAACAAGTCAAAGGCTCGCGCCGCACCATGGCCCGTGTCATGAGCACGTCTCATGCCACCATCGTTCCGACCACCATCATGGACGACGCCGACATCCATGCTTGGTTGCCTGGACAAGACATCCCCGGCCGACTGATCCGTTCTTTGGTTGTCGCAGCTCAAGCCGAGCCTGCATTGAACGCTTGGTTTGATGGAGAGAAATTGGCCCGCCGCATGATCCAACATGTGGACATTGGAATCGCTGTAGATACCGAGGACGGCTTGTTTGTTCCGACCATGCGCAATTGTGAGTCGTTGGATGCCGGCCAAGTTCGCGAAGCCATGAATGTAATCAAAGGGCAAGTCAAATCACGCAGCATCCCACCTGAAGCCATGAAGGACTACACCATCATGTTGTCTAACTTCGGTGTTTATGCTGGCCGTTATGCCACCCCCGTGATCACACCTCCTTGTG
>JAUHZH010000235.1 GCA_030426065.1 Gammaproteobacteria bacterium | reverse complement strand
TCCAATAAAATAACTTGCATGATGCGCTCCTATTATTTGCCGTGTTGGTCACAGTATGGCAACAAAGCCAAGTAACGGGCACGTTTAACAGCCGTAGACAACTGACGTTGGTATTTGGCTTTGGTGCCTGTGATGCGTGAAGGGATGATTTTGCCCGTTTCGGTAACGAACTGTTTGATCATGTCCAAGTCTTTGTAGTCCACTTGCTTGATACCAGCTGCAGTGAATTTGCAGTTGCGGCTGATGATGCGCTGTGAAGGACGTCTTCTTCTTTGTTGTTTTGCCATGGTGATTACTCCTCTGCTTTCGCTTCTTCTTTGGCTGGAGCTTCTTCTTTAGCGGCTTCAGCTGGGGCTTCTTCGGTCTTGGCCGCAGGCTTTTCGTCTTCTTCTTTCTTCAAAGGCGAATCTTCACTGACGGCTTCATTCAAGTTGAGGACCATGTGACGCAAGATGGCGTCATTGAAACGGAAGGCATCGACGATTTCATCGATCACATCGCTGCCACACTCCACATTCAACAAATAGTAATGTGCTTTGTGCAAACGCTCGATTGAGTAAGCCAACTGGCGACGACCCCAGTCTTCAGAACGGTGAACAGTACCGCCACCTTTGGTGACCATGCCGCTGTATCTTTCGATCATCGCAGGCAACTGCTCAGATTGGTCCGGATGAACCAACATGACAATTTCATAATGTCTCATTGTAAACTCCTTACGGGTATTAAAAACAGCCACCCAGTGGACAAAAACACCGGTGCAGCAAGGAAAAGTGCGCGAATTATAAGGACTTTAACAACAAAGCACAACCATTTAACGGCTTAATTTCAAGGCATTGAGGTATGCACTGCATACCGATAGTGACCCGTGATCTGAAACAAAAAGAGCATGTCTTCCATTTTCGGCCCCGATCCGATGTTATGAACAATCATCGGGTTGCCCGTTTGTGGGTGCTTCTGGTCGGTTACGATGCCAATGTGAGGCGCGTTGTTGGGCAGTTTCCAAGTCACCAAATCACCCGGCAGATATTCATCAGCTTTGTGACTGACTGGCAAACTGGTTCCGTGGCGCTCAAAAAACACTCGCAAATTGGGCACCCTTCGGTGATCGATGTTTCGGTCGGTTTTTTCCAAACCCCAAATCTGTTTCGAAGGGTAAGCACTGAAATCTTTGGCCATGTCTTGATGGACCAACACCTGCAAATCCACACCCAAAGCCCGGTAACTGCGTATCACCACATCTGTGCACACACCAATTTCGGCAGGCACATCGCCACCTGGATAATCGATGCGCACATAGCGGCCATCATATGTGACCTGATGCTGGGTCCGCTCCTTGGCTGCCTCGACCAAATTTTCAGGCCAAGCAAGTGGTTCAGCCTGGACAACAACTGAAAACAAACACAATACAGCAATCACTCGTTTCATACGCCGACTTTAGCACATCCAAAGAAAAATCTCTGTTAAAATGCCCCGCTCAATTGACGTCCACCGCTGCAGTTATTCACGATGTTTTCAACAAAACAACTACAATCCAATCATTGGCAACATGTGGCAGGACTGGCTTTGCCTTTGGCATTGGCCGAATACCACCAGAAATATGATGGTCTGTTGTTGGTGTTGACCGATTCGGTTCATCACAGCCGCACACTGGAAGAAGAAATTGCACTGTGCAGTCCCGCTGGTGAGGCCCATGTGCTGCACTTTCCGAGTTGGGACACCCTGCCCTACGATGTCTTTTCGCCCAACCCCGAACTGGTCTCTGAACGGATGCAGTTTTTGCATCGTTTGAGTACGGTGAAAGAAAAGGCGGTTCTGGTGATGCCGGTACAAAACTTGATGCAGCGCTTGCCTGACAAAAACTTCATCAATGGGCGCAGCCTGCACATCCAATTGAATGAAGTCTTTGACTTGCATCGTTGGCGTGCCTTGTTTGAAAAAAATGGCTATGTCCATGTTGCCGAGGTCAGGGAAGCCGGTGAGTTTGTGGTGCGTGGTGGGGTTTTGGACGTGTATCCGATGGGGGCACATGAGGCTTATCGCATCGAGCTGTTTGATGACGAGGTGGAAAGTATACGCGTGTTTGACACTGACACCCAATTGACCGTCAAGACCGTGGACCACATTGAAGTGTTGCCTGCCAATGAATTCCCTTTCGATGATGCCGCCCGCGAATTGTTTTTGAGCCGTTTTCGCGAACAATTCGATGTCGACACGCAAAAATCCAGCATTTATCAAGACGTCCGCAAGCAAATTAAATTTTCTGGTATCGAACAGTATTTGCCGTTTTTCCATCAAACACTGAGTGATTTGTTTGATTATTTGCCAGATGACACTTGTTTTGTTCACTGTTATGACACGGAAGCGGTGTTACAAACTTGGGAAAAGCAAATCCTCGCCCGCTATGAAGACCGGCGTCATGACGTGCAACGCCCGATCCTCAAACCGGAACAAATCTACTTGTCTGCTGATGCAGTGATGACCCACTTGTCCTCCAAACAGGACAGGCACATCAACAGCAAGCAAGCTGAGCAAGGCTTTGATTTGGCGAGTCAGTTGCCGCGCCAATTCAAATCGGATGCAGGACAAAGCCTGGTTGAATATTGTGACCAGTTCAAAGGGCGGGTGTTGATCGCTGCCGACACCTTGGGCCGCAAAGACCTGATTGAAGAGAAGTTGAAATCATGCCAACCCCGCTTGACCTCTTTTGATGACATCCATGCGTTTGTTCATTCAGATGCAGCGCGCGGCATCACCATTGCACCGATTGAAGTCGGTGTCCATTTAAAAGAGCACGGCATCACGGTCTTGGATGAAAGCTGTTTGTTTGGCAAACGGGTCAACCGCAAGCGCACGGTCAAAAAATACAAAGCCACCCCAGGCGACATCATATCCAACCTCACCGACCTCCACCTCGATGCCCCCATCGTTCACATTGACCATGGTGTCGGCCGCTACCGCGGCTTGAAAATGATGGATTATGACGGTGAAGCTGAGTACCTGGAAGTGGAATACGCTGGCTCTTCGTTCCAGTTTCATCACTGCACCTTGTGACCCGGTATTCAGGTGCCAGCGAAGAAAATGCGCCTTGGCATAAGCTGGGCTCAGAAGCTTGGAACAAAGCCAAGCAAAAAGCCGCCAAAAAAGTCAAAGATGTGGCAGCCGAACTGCTGTCACTGTATGCCATGCGAGAAGCCGCAGGCGGTCAAGCCTTGGACATCAACCAACAGGAATTCCAACAGTTCTGCCAAGGATTTCCTTTTGATGAGACAGAAGACCAACAAAACGCCATTGATGCGGTGATCCAAGACATGAAAGCCAAAACTCACATGGACCGTGTGGTTTGTGGCGATGTCGGGTTTGGTAAAACAGAAATCGCCATGCGCGCAGCCTTCATCGCTGCCAATGAAGGCAAACAAGTGGTGATGTTGGTGCCCACCACATTATTGGCACAGCAACATTACGATAACTTTGTTGATCGCTTTGCGCCCTTCCCCATCAAAGTGGCCTTGCTGTCGCGATTCGTCAACAGCAGTGAAACCAAAGCCACGCTTGAACAATGCAAGTCAGGCGGAGTGGACATTGTGATTGGCACCCATAAACTGATTCAAAAAGGAATCCAGTTTAACAACTTGGGCTTGGTGATCATTGACGAAGAGCACCGCTTTGGAGTCAAACAAAAAGACCAACTGAAAAAGCTCAAGGCCGACGTTGATTTCCTGACTTTGACCGCGACGCCCATCCCAAGGACCTTGAACAGCGCCCTTTCAGGACTGCGCGATCTGTCAATCATTGCCACGCCACCGAAAACGCGATTAACAGTCAAAACCCAAGTGATGGAGTGGGACACCAGTTTGATCAATGAAGCCTGCACCCGTGAAATTCAACGCGGCGGTCAAGTTTACTTCCTTCACAATGAAGTACAGACCATTGAAGCCATGGCTGAACAAATACAAAAAATCAATCCATCAGCCCGGGTCCGAGTGGCCCACGGACAGATGCACGAAAAAGAATTACAAGATGTGATGGTCGATTTTTATAAACAGCGATTCAACATATTGGTTTGTACCACCATCATCGAATCAGGCATCGACATCCCATCGGCCAACACCATCATCATCAACCGCGCAGACAAACTGGGCTTGGCACAACTGCATCAATTGCGAGGGCGCGTGGGTCGATCACACCACAAAGCCTTTGCCTTCATGCTAATACCGGGCTGGAAGGCCATCAGTAAAGACGCGAAAAAACGTCTGGAAGCCATTGAATCACTTGAAGATTTGGGCTCAGGATTCACCT
>JAUHZH010000234.1 GCA_030426065.1 Gammaproteobacteria bacterium | reverse complement strand
GTACGGGAGGCATGGGTTTCCTGTTGTTTGCCGCTTTGTTTGCGCTGACATTTGGTGTACCAGAATACATTGAAGAAGCAGGCAAAACTTTCGTCAAGCAGCAAATCGCTAAAAAAGTCAAAGGCAAGTTCGAAGCCATTGAACAGCATGAAGTGGCACAAAAAGCCAAACAATGGATCAAAAAACTGGGCCGGGATGAAGCGCAGATTAAACAAAACATCGAAGACAAGCTGCATGAACGGATCGCTCAAACATTGGCCACTTTGTGCGGCTATGATTGCGAAAAGAAAAAGGCCAAAGCCCAATCCATCAAAACCGGCTGGCAAGAAAAATTGGCCAACCTCCAAGGTGGTCAAGCGGTGTTGGCGCAATTGGTGAAAGACCAATACGTTGAAGTGGTTGAAAATTTGCGCTTGGATGTGCGGATATTCCTGGGTGCCAATGCGTTTTTGTTTTCACTGTTGTTTCTGGTGTCATTGCTCAAACCCGCAGCGGTGAATCATTTGTTTGCCCCCGCGGTTTTACTGCTGGTAGCGACTGTGGTTGCGTCATCCATTTACATTTTTGGTCAAAACTGGTTCTACACCATCATCTACAACGACTACATGGGCATGGCCTATTTGGTCTATGTGGGTTTGATCTTCGGCTTTTTGATGGACATCGTTTTCAATGCCGGTCAAGTCACCACCACCATACTCAATGGCATCCTTGAAGCCCTGGGTTTGGCCTTTTCCTTGTCGCCTTGCTGATGCCAACGTCATCCTTTGCTCCACGTAGACGCGTTTGAAAGAAGGATTCATGGGCTTGTTCAGGCGTTCATGTTATAATTACAGATATTGAAAAAATCGTATAAAAACATTCACTTACAAAACTTGTAAGTGGTGACAGTCACTTGTTTGTCACCCGCTTGTCGCCACGAGTGGGTTGGATTCAGGTCATACTGGTCACTGGTAATTCGGAAACACACATGATTGTCAAGAAACTCAGATTGCAACACAGCTGGTCACAAGAACAACTGGCCCAATTCTCAGGATTGAGTAAACGCACCATCCAAAGAATCGAGCGCGGCAAATCGGCGAGTTTGGAATCGTGGAAGTCTTTGGCGGCTGTTTTCGAAGTCACTGTTGAAGAACTCAAACCGGAGACCGAAATGAACACAGAATCAAACAACAACACAACTTCCAATCGCTTGACGGAAGAAGAAGCCGATGCTTTGGAATACGTGGAAGAATTGAAAGCCTTTTACTTGCACCTGATGACATTTGCCGTGGTGATCATCTTCCTCGTGATCGTCAATTTCATGACCTCATCTTACCCTTGGGTTTTGTGGGCCATTGGCGGCTGGGGCGTGGGCTTGGCCATGCATGCCATCATGACCTTTGATTGGTTTGGCATCTTCAGTTCAGAGTGGGAAAAGAAACAAGTCGAAAAACGCTTGGGCCGCAAGCTTTGATTGATCACCCCATCGATACACTTCATGTTCCTCATTCCCACGTGCCTGCGTGGGAATGAGGGATTCAGGGATTTGGGAGTGATGAGCAAGTCAGGTATCGGCTATCAATTTTTGAAGTTTTTACTCAACTTCTGTGGGCTATAATACGAACGTTTGAATAATAACCACTGAAACCCTTGAAAAATTTTGACTACATTGTGGTGGGTGCGGGATCGGCAGGCTGTGTGATGGCCAACCGTTTGTCCGCTGATGGACGCCACCAAGTGCTGCTGCTGGAAGCGGGCGGCAAGGACTGGAACCCGTTGATTCACATGCCAGCAGGGTTGGCCAAATTGGTGGGCGTGAAGTCGATCAATTGGTCCTATGAGACTGAGCCCGAAGCCGAACTGAACAAACGCAAGCTTTATTGGCCTCGAGGTAAAGTTTTGGGCGGCTCATCATCCATCAATGCCATGTGCTACTGTCGTGGTCACCGCAAAGATTATGACCACTGGCGAGACCTGGGCAATCCGGGTTGGGGTTTTGATGAGGTGTTGCCTTATTTCAAAAAATCTGAAAACAACCAGCGCATTGAGAATGACTTTCATGGCAATGAAGGGCCATTGTCGGTGTCTGATCTGAGCCACACCAACCCTTTGAGTGAGGTGTTTCTGGACGCCGCGGCTGAATGTGGTTTTGATTTGACCGATGATTTCAATGGCGAGCGGCAGCGGGGTTTTGGCTTTTACCAAGTCACCCAAAAAGAAGCACGTCGCCATTCCACGGCACAAGCTTACCTCAAGCCTGCCAGAAGCCGTGACAATTTAACGGTGATGACCCACGCCGCTTGCGAGCAGGTTTTGATTGAACAAGGCCGTGTCACGGGTGTGCGGGTCAATCACAAAGGACGCACGATTGAAATCAAGGCCAACAAAGAAGTCGTGCTTTCTGGTGGTGCCATCAATTCACCGCAACTGTTGCTGCTTTCTGGCATAGGGCCAAAAGAAGAGTTGGCGGCTTTGGACATCGAGTGTCAGCATGATTTGCCGGGTGTGGGGAAAAACTTACAGGATCACTTGGATGTTTGTTTGGTTCAACGCTGCAGCCAGAAAATCACTTACGACACGTTGAACGATTTGATGGTGGGTTTGAATTATTACTTGTTCAAAAAAGGTCCAGGCACATCGAATGTGGCCGAAGCCGGCGGTTTTTGGCAAAGCCCGTTGGCGACGGATGACCGTCCTGATTTACAGTTTCATTTTGTTCCGGCGATGCTGGATGATCATGGGCGTAATCGCATCAAGGGCAGCGGTTATACGGTGCACATGTGTGTCTTGCGTCCAATGAGCCGAGGGCAAATCACCCTGAAATCAAAGAACCCGCAAGATCACCCAAAAATTGAAGCCAATTATTTATCTGAGCCTCACGACTTGGAATTGATGCTGGCGGGGTTCAAGTTGCAGCGTCAAATTCTGGCAGCCAAAGCTTTTGACCCTTATCGGGCACCGGAAGTTTTCCCTGGTGATGCGGTGACATCGGATGAAGACATCATCGAATTCATCAGAGAAAAAGCCGAATCGATTTACCATCCAATTGGCACCTGTAAAATGGGCAACGATGACATGGCGGTGGTGGATGCCGATTTGAGAGTGCACGGTTTATCCGGCTTGCGCGTGGTCGATGCTTCTGTGATGCCGACCCTGGTTTCAGGCAACACCAATGCCCCGACCATCATGATGGCTGAAAAAATCAGTGCCAAAATGATGTCTCAATGATGCAAACAGTGGTCAAAAGACTGCTCATGGCGGTGCCCGTCTTGTGGCTGATTTTGACCCTGACTTTTTTCCTCCTGCGGGCTGCACCAGGCGGCCCTTTTGATGCCGAACGGCAGCTGGATCCAGCGATTGAAGCGCAAATGGCCAGCCAATACAGTTTGGATTTGCCTTTGTGGCAACAATACGGTCTTTACCTGAAGGACGTGATTCAAGGGGACTTCGGCCCTTCTTTCCAATACCCAGACGTGTCCGTCAATGAACTGTTGGCAGCGGGCTTACCGGTTTCCATGACTTTGGGACTGTGGGCTTTGCTGTTGGCTTGTTTGATTGGGGTTCCATTGGGCGTGTGGTCGGCCAGGTCGGCGGGCCGATGGCCAGATGCTTTGACCATGGCTGTGGCGGTGTTGGGTATCAGTGTGCCCAATTATGTGGTGGGGCCTTTGTTGATTGCGGTATTGGCCGTAGGATTGAATTGGTTTCCGGCAGGTGGCTGGCAGGGCGGCGAGTGGCAGCACGCGGTGCTGCCGGTGGTGACCTTGGCACTGCCTTTCGTCGCTTATGTGGCCCGATTGATGCGTACTTCGGTGCTGGAAGTGATGCAACAACCTTTTGTCCAAGTGGCTTACGCCAAAGGCTTGAGTGAGTGGCAGGTGTTGAGGCGCCATGTTTTGCGACCGGCGTTTTTGCCTTTGGTGAATTACCTGGGCCCGGCGGCGGTGGCCTTGATGACGGGCTCTGTGGTGGTTGAGCAAATTTACGGTCTGCCTGGTTTGGGACGGTTCTTTGTTCAAGGGGCATTGAATCGGGATTACACTTTGGTCATGGCGGTGGTGTTGTGGGTGGGGTTGTTGACGGTGGTATTCAATTTATTGGTTGATGTGTTGGCCAGTTACTTACACCCACAGTTGCGCGAAGAGGTGAAGCGATGACGTGGGCAATGCGCATCAGTGTGGCTTGGCTTTTGTTGGTCTTGTTGTTGTGTTTATTGGGTCCTTTTTTGAGCAGCCATGACCCGATCATGATCCATTGGGACAGCATGGCGGTTGGACCCAGTGAATCATTTTGGTGGGGCACCGATGTGATGGGCAGGGACTTGTTGG
>JAUHZH010000233.1 GCA_030426065.1 Gammaproteobacteria bacterium | reverse complement strand
TTTGGTCAAAGAGATTGCCATGTTGGGCGGTGACGTCAGCAAATTCACACACCCCGTGGTGATTGAAGCCATGAAAGCCAAATTTGGGAACTGAACATGGCCCTGATCATCACCGATGAATGCATCAATTGCGACGTTTGTGAACCGGTGTGCCCCAATGAGGCCATGTACATGGGTGTTGAAATTTTTGAGATCAACCCCGATCTGTGTACCGAATGTGTCGGGAATTTCGATGAGCCGCAATGTGCAGAAATCTGCCCAGTGGAGTGCATCCCGAAAGACCCCAACCACGAAGAAACCGAAGAACAACTGTTGGCCAAATACCAGCGCTTAACCGAAAACTTATCATGAAAACAACCGCCCTCACTTTGCTGCTGGTTTTCAGCAGCTGCATCGCCGCCCAACAACCACCCAAAGCCGCCATCGCATCGGCCCATTATTTGGCCACCGAAGCCGGCCATGAAATTTTGGCCAAAGGTGGCAACGCTTTTGATGCCGCGATTGCGGTCAGCGCGACATTGGCTGTAGTGGAACAACAAAGTTCCGGCATCGGCGGGGGCGCCTTCTGGCTGTTGCACCGTGCCAAAGACGGCAAGAATGTGATGATCGATGGTCGCGAAACCGCACCGGCAGCGGCCCACCGGGACATGTACTTAGATGAAAACGGTGAAGTCGATCGCGACAAGGCTTTGTATGGTCCATTGGCGACTGGCATCCCCGGTGAAATTGCCGGCTTTGAACACATCGCCAAACACTATGGCCGTTTGCCTTTGAGTGATTCCTTACAACCCGCCATCCGCGCCGCAGAACAAGGGTTCAAAGCTTACCCGCGCATCATCCGTCACATCAAACACAAGCGCAAAGTCATCGAGCGCTACCCCGCATCCAAGGCCATTTACCTGCCTGGTGGTGAGCCACCCAAGGAAGGTGATTTGATCGTTCAAAAAGACTTGGCCGAAACACTCAAGGCGGTGGCCAAACACGGTAAGAAAGGCTTTTATGAAGGCGAAGTGGCGAAAAAACTGGTCAAAGCCAGCGAACTAAACGGTGGCATCTGGACCTTGGATGATTTGAAAAACTACCAAGTCAAGGAACGCCAACCCATCACCACCCAATACCGTGGTCGCACTTTGGTGACCGCAGCGCCACCGTCATCTGGCGGCATCGCGATTGCCACCATTTTGAACATTTTATCGGCTTGGGATTTGACTGACATGGACAAGACACAGCGTGTCCATCTGGTCGCCGAAGCCATGCGCCGCGCTTACCGTGACCGCAGCATTTATTTGGGCGATCCTGATTTTGTCGACATGCCAATCCAAATGTTGACCCACCCTTATTATGCCGAAGGTTTGCGCGCTTCCATTCACCCGGACAAAGCCATGCCATCGGAACTTTTGCCCGGCATCGGCGAGACACCCAAAGGTGAAGACACCACCCACTTCTCCATCATCGACACCGAAGGCAACCTGGTCGCCGCCACTTTGACCGTCAACACCGGTTTGGCTTCAGGCTTCATCGCCGAGGGCACCGGGGTGTTGTTCAACAACGAAATGGATGACTTTTCAGCCAAGCCAGGCGAACCCAATGCTTTTGGCCTGATCGGTGACAAAGCCAACGAAATCGCCCCCGGCAAACGCCCCTTGTCGAGTATGAGCCCAACCATTGTCTTCGGTGACGAGGACGTGGCCGTGGTCGGCACACCCGGCGGCTCACGCATCATCACCATGGTGGTTCTGGCACTGCTGGACTTCTTTGATGGCAACAAACCTGAATCCTGGGTTTCACTGCCGCGATACCACCACCAATACCTGCCCAACCGCTTGTACGCTGAACAAGCCGCGCTCGACGAAGACATGGTCAAAGCCCTGGAGGCCAGAGGCCACGAAGTCAAAGTCTATGACCGCACCTGGGGCAACATGCACGGTGTTTACTGGAACAAAAAAACCGGCGAAGTGCTGGCCGCTTCAGACCCACGCGGCACCACGGGTAAAGCGGAAGTGAAGTGACCCTTTCAATGGTCAGAGCCACTAGTTTGACCAGGCACCTGAGCCAAACAAGTGGCCCTTTTGTATTTGAAAGGTGTGTCAAAGCACAGAAGGCCGTCCTTTAACACGGGTTGGCCTCCGTTGTAATGGTTGGTGAACTGGTACTCACCGCTTTCAATGTCGTCAATCAACTGAACCATGCCACCCGCTTTGACAACATCCTTGAATAAACCTACTTTCATGTTCAGTTCGTGTAGCCGAGCGGGGTATGCCATGAATTTTTCCTTTAACTCCGCTGTACTTTGGTTGAACATTGCCAAAGCTGGATCGGTGCTTTCATCAAATGCAGAGATTAAATCAAATGAAACCAGTTTTTGATAAAACTGCTGCGCATCTAATTTTTGATACGACAAACCCGGTTCAACGACATCAAAATAGAGTGCGTTCATGAGTCGATTGGGTTGAACAAGCTTTTCAGTCAAACCTGGAAATAACAATTCACTCAATATGGTTTTTTCATACTCTGGCCGAATGCTTTTCTGGAGCATTCTGAAAATAACCCGTTCTTCATTGGCAAATGCTTTGTAAGTGTTCAACGCTTCTTCGCTCAAGGGTTTCAAAGCACCTGTTTGTTTGACTTCATCTTTTGAAAGCCACCCTTTCACCCACAAACCGTGAATCAGCTCGATGTGCGCCGAATACATGTAAGTGAAAACCATTTTTGAAACCAAGCTCTCCGATTGTGATAACTTCGTTCTGAGCTTACGATTCTCCTTTGCGATATTTGCTGATAAATCATTCCATTGTTTGGATTGACTGTATTGCTGAATCCACCCTTGGTGAATGAGCTTTTGTGCTGTGGTGAGTAATCTAAAAGATTGCAATGGTGATTCGCTCATCTCCCACAAAGAGGTGTCGTGATAGATTGGGTAGGAAAAAAATTGGTGGTGCCTTTGGATCAGCAATTCGGCCTGCTCAACTTCAACCGGCTGATTCAGCATGCGGTCAAAACAGCCTTTTTCATCCAATCGGCAGGTAATGTCATTGTCCGGTAGAGGCAAATCTGGGTAAGCGTCAAGAAACGAGGCATCGTATTCGGACAAGTAATCAAAATCTTTGTTGAGCACCGCCAGTTTTTTCGCGATGGTCAACCCCACTTGATAAGGCTCATCAGTGACTTTGCCCATCCCCCATGCATAGACATAGGCATTGTTATCCCACATGGGCTCAGGCCAATCATCAATGAATGCCTGAATTTCAGGATGCAATGCTTCATCGTCAGGTCTGGACAGCATCAGGTCCAATCGATTCGCTTCCTTATCGGCTTTTGGTTCTTGAGGCGCCTGCTTGTCAGTGACCGCCGTCCAAAGGTGAATGCTCAATATCAGTGCAAGGGTTTTCATGCTCATCCATTTACAAAGAAACTGATTATAACGCTGACTTCACCTTTCAGCCACACATCAAACCCTGATGATGTCGGACCATTGGGTGGTGTAGTTCGGTGATTTGGCGTTGGCGCGCATGGCCCAGCGGGCCTGGAAGCCGAGGCTGGCGAATTTGACGTGGTCGCGGCCGTATTTGAGGTTGATTTGGTCCATGCAGCGCATCAGTTCTGGTCGGGTTTTGACGGCATTGAACAGGTCGGGCTGGAAACAACGTTTGGGCGAAAACTCACTGAGCATGATGCCGGCTTTTTTGTAACCTTCACCTGGGCGGAACATTTTCCGCAAACCCGGTTCGATGGCCTGGATGAATGCACCGGTGTCGTCGGTGGGCTCGGGCATCACCACACTCAAGGAAGGCATGTAAAGGTAATGGGTGCCTTGTTGCTTGGCGTAGAGAAAAACGCCCAGCACTTTGGCCAACGAACCTTGTTGGCGTAATTTTTCACAACAGCGACTGACGTGGTAAGACAGCGCTTCTTTCAGGTCTTGGTATTCGGTGATGGTGTGGCCGAAAGAACGCGAATTGAGCAGGCTTTTCTTGCTCGCAGGCCCTTCATCAAACCCCAAACACGGCGTGCCCCGAAGCTCCAAAACCATGCGTTCCATGTTGACCGAAAAACGGCGCCGCAGGACGGCATGATCGGCTTGTGACAAATCCCATGCGGTGTGAATGCCTTGTGACATCAATGCTTTCGACAGTTTCGATCCCACACCCCAAACCTTGCCAATCGCCACCCGCTTGAGCCAGTAATGGCGGGTTTTTTCGACCGTCAAATCAACCACCCCCTGACTCGCTGCTTTGTTTTTCTTGGCCACGTGGTTGGCCATTTTGGCCAATGTTTTGGTCGGGCCAAAGCCTACACAAACAGGCAAGGACAGGCTGCG
>JAUHZH010000232.1 GCA_030426065.1 Gammaproteobacteria bacterium | reverse complement strand
AATCTTGTCAATAAAAGTTTGAGGACCTCACATGCCACACTCAGTCATCATACCCATCACCAATGTGTTTGCCCGGGGCGGCTTCACCGCCAAAGTCAAAGTCGGCAGCGAAGGCGCTTCAGCACAGCTGATACTGGACTCAGGCAGCAGTGCTTTGGTCATCCAAGGAGAAGACTACCAACCTGACGGTGACCTCAATCTGAAAGCAACCAGTTATGCACAGAATGTGACTTATGGTGCCGGTGGTTGGTATGGTCCGGTGGTCAAGACTTCGGTCACCATGGGACAAGCTTTTTTCTCGGTGTCGTGTGATGACATGTATGTGGCGGTGACGAGAACAGAACAGCAAAAAAGTTTTGGCGATGCCGACGGCATCATGGGCCTGGCTTACCATGAACTCAACCGGGCTTACGATTTGACCGATTATTTGAGTGAAATGGGGCTCGATCCGGCCACCACTTACCCGTGGCGCTTGGCTGAATCTGAGCAAGATGACAGCGTCAGGGAATTCAAAACCTTCCTTCGTCAATACCCCAAATCCTACCTGACACCTTATTTCACGCAACTGGAAGAGCAGGGTGTGGTAGGCAACCAATTTGCCTTTTGGATACATCGGTCAAGCATATACCAAACCAGCAAGAAGAAAAGCCTCAAAGCCCTCCGCCTCCATCCATTGAATCAGGGCTTTTTTGTCATGGGTAAACCGATGTTGCATGAACAACTGTTCAAAGGGTCATTTCAAAAGGTCAGAGTGTTGGATGACAAATATTACAACGTCCATGTGGTTTCGATGCGTGTGGGTGACGGTGAGCCTGTGCCTGCACCTGAGTTGGCTGAAGAAGACATGAACCACCGTTCAAATGGCATCGTTGACAGCGGTGCTTCTTTCATTGTGCTTCCAAGGGTGTTGTTTGATCACTTAAAGGAAGCCTTGATCGCACACAACCCAGATTTCAAAGCGGCTTTGGACCCTTATGATGCTTTCATTGGGGTCGAAGTGGGTGTTGATTTGTCTTTGGTGAACCTGGGTGATTGGCCCAGCATTTACTTTGAATTGGGCGGTGTTGACGATGAGACCGTGACATTGGAGCTCAAGCCACACGATTATTGGCAAATCCATGCACCAGAACCCAACCAGGCTTCATTCCAGTTCACGGTTTTAGAAGGTTGGCCCAATCAATGCATTTTGGGCCTGCCCTTGCTGGCCAGTTATTTCACTGTTTTTGATCGCCAAGATCGAGAAAATGGTGTGGTCTTGTTTGCCGACAAACCATAACTAAACATAATAAGTGGTTGACATCAGGAGAACAGCACCCTAACATGCGAGCCATGAACACATTTTACGCACAAAACCACCATCATCACTTCGTTGGCTAACGGGGTCTGACTTTGCGCGTTTAAAATACAAAAACACCAAAAGCCCCGTCATCAAAAACGGGGCTTTTTTTTTGGCTTGAATTTTTTAATCAACATGAACACAACACAAACATTGCATCATCACCATCATTTGAACTGTCGTCAACAGCGGTAGCGGATGCGTTTGTTTGTATTTTTCCAAAAGCCCTGTTGATGACATTCACAACAGGGCTTTTTTTTACTTTTACTTTTTAATCACTGCGAGAACAACATGAACATCAAGATGGCCATCCCCAAAGGGAAACTTCAGGTAGAAATTGTCAAACTGCTGTCAGACATTGGTTTGACCCTGCAAGGCAATGACCGCAACTACCGACCTGTTTGCTCTGACGATGCATTTGAGGTCAAACTGCTAAAAAGCCAGAACATCCCTTCATTGGTTGAAATCGGTCAACACGACATCGGTTTTGCTGGAAAAGATTGGATCGCTGAACAAGGTGCCAATGTGGTGACTTTGAAAGATTTGGGCTTCAACCCCGTCAAGATCGTTGCCTGTATTCCAGAGGATTGGGATTATGAAGACTTGAAAAATCGCAAAATCATCGTCGCTTCAGAATACAAGAAATTGAGTAAAAAGTTTTTGGCTGAAAATGGTTTTGATGCCCAACTGTTGCGTTCGTACGGTGCCACCGAAGTCTTCCCGCCAGAGGATGCCGACATGGTGATTGACAACACCAGCACCGGCACCACCATCAAAGCCAACCGACTGAAAATTGTTGATGTGGTGTATGAGTCGTCAACTCAATTTTTCGCCAACGCAGAAGCGATGGCGGATCCAGCCAAGAATGCGGTGATTCAAAACATGTTGCTGCTGATGGGTGGTGTGTTGAATGGCCGAAAACGTGTGCTGTTGGAAATGAACTGCCAGCAAGACAACATCGAGAAAATCGTGGCTTTGTTGCCTGCCATGCGCTCTCCTACCGTCAGTAAGTTGTACAAATCAGATGCCTTTTCAGTAAAAGCGGCCATCCTGCGGACCGAAGCCAAGGATCTGATTCCTCGCTTGATTGCTGCAGGAGCCACCGACATTTTAGAAACCCCGATTCGCAAAGCCATATAGGGGGGCATCATGAGCACTTTGAAGCTGGATTTTAATGAGCGCGCTGATCGATTGCCAGAATGGCTTTCCGATTTTCAGCTCGATGTGAATGACCTCTGGAAATACCCCAACCGCCAGGCCTTGGAAGGCCAAATTTCAGGTGACAAGGGGTTGGAAAATGATCAGGTTTTGGTCACCAATGGCGGTGATGAAAGCATCGAGTTGTTGTTCAAATGGGCCAAGTTGACCGGCCAAACACTTTTGATTCCTGAGCCTTGTTTCAGCCAGTACACACACAATCAAGGCGTGTGGCAAAGCGATTGTGTCTTTGTGCCAGCCACTGCCGGTCTGTGTATCGACGTGGATGCCATCGACCCAATAACCCCACCGGTGAATGTCTGGAGGCGGCTGTTTTGGAAAGCTTGTTGGTGGCCGCTGATCAAGCCGGTGCCAAGGTTTTTCTTGATGAAGCTTACATCGAGTTTGCTGAATTGGACGAATCAGATTGGTTCAATCGCCCTGGGGTGGTTTGTCTGCGTACTTTTTCCAAAGCCTTTGGCTTGGCCGGTGCCCGCGTTGGTTACCTGTTGGGTGATGCGGCATGGTTGAACGTCATCCGAGGCATGACCATGCCATTCAATGTGTCGACGGCCAATTTGCAATTGGCAGCCCAAGCCTGGGCATGTCGTGATCAGTTGGCGGCCTATTGCCGCACCATTGCTCAAAATCGCGAGCGAGTTGCAGATTACCTATCAGCTCAAGGGATGGCCCGGGGCATCACAGTCAATCCTTCGAAAGGCAATTTTGTGTTGATTCGCGTATCAGCAGAATGGAAGCAATTGATCGCCAGTGTGATGAAAAAACAGGGCATCCAAATCAAAACGGCTTTGGGTGGTTTGCCTTATTGTTTGCGCATCACCATCCCTTATGATGTGAAACCAGTGATGGCCGCATTGAAAGCCATTTTTGAGCCAGTCGCGATGGCGTTTGATATGGACGGTGTGTTGATTGATACGTCTTTGAGTTATGACTTGGCCATTGTTGATACGGTAAAATCATTCACAGGACAAACCGTCAGCATTGAGGCGATTGTTGAAAAGCGCAGTCAAGGTGGGTTCAACAATGACTGGGTTTTGGCACAAGCCATGATCGCGGATTTGGGTCAAAGCGAAACTTTACAGACTGTGACCGATGTGTTCCAGGGTTTTTATTTGGGTGCGGATGGACAGCGTGGTCGATTCAATGATGAAGTGAATTTGCTTCGTGATGACTCGACTTTGTTTGGTGCGGGCAAAAAATGCGCGGTGGTCACCGGTCGACCCAAATTTGAAGCCAAGCAAGGCGTTAAGCAACTGGGTGTTGTGCCAGATCATGTGGTCAGTTTGGACGATGTGAAAAACGGCAAACCCGATCCCGAAGGCATCTTGTGGTTGCAACAGCAGTGGCAAATCAATGCCGAACAAGGGATGTACTTCACTGGCGACAACGTAGATGACATGCAAGCGGGTAATGCCGCTGGTTGCATTTGCGTTGGCATCGCCGGTGGCTCAGCGTCACAAAAAGACGTGCTTTATCAAGCCGGTGCCGATGTGGTGCTGGATAACATCAATCAATTAGAGGAGTTGTTCCAATGATTAACATTGAACGTGCAACCAAAGAAACCCAAATCAAGTTGTCGCTGGACATTAATGGTGATAAATCGCAATCCAAAATAAGCACTGGTTTGCCTTTTTTTGACCACATGTTGGATCAGTTGGCATCTCATGCCGGTTGGTGTTTGCAGTTGGAAATGAAAGCCGACACTGAGGTCGATGATCACCATGGCATCGAAGATGCGGCTATTTGTCTGGGCGAAGCCTTTTATCAGGCTTGGAAAGAAAACAGCCCCAAT
>JAUHZH010000231.1 GCA_030426065.1 Gammaproteobacteria bacterium | reverse complement strand
AATGAAACGGCATACACTTCTGAGCTATTGGATCATTCGTACAAAGAACTGACCATCCCACCCGATACCGAGGGTGGACACCAAATGCACAGGGATGCGCTGCACATCTGGCCGAGAGGCGAATACATGATGATTGCTTTGCCGAATCCGGATGGCAGTTTCACGGTGACGCTGTTCATGCCGAATCAAGGGCCTATCAGTTTTGAGGCAATTCAATCGCCTGAAGACCTGCACTGCTTTTTTGACCAGCATTTTGCTGATGCCAAAGCCCTGATTCCGAATTTAGAAAAAGACTATTTCCACAACCCCACAGGGTATTTGGGGACCATTCGATGTCTAGATTGGCACCACAAGCAGGTGGTGTTGACCGGCGATGCCGCACACGCCATTGTCCCCTTTCATGGTCAAGGCATGAACGCGGGTTTCGAAGACTGTTTGGCGATGGAAGCAGCGTTGACTGAAGCTCAAGATGATTGGGATGCTGCCATACCTCGTTTTGTTGAATCTCGCATGGCCAATGCCAATGCCATTGCAGACATGGCCTTGGAAAATTATGTTGAGATGCGTTCCACGGTTCGAGACCCCAAATTTCATTTGAAAAAACAAATTGCATTTGAGTTGGAGCGCCGTTTACCCGATCATTTCATCCCACGATATTCCATGGTGATGTTCCATGCCATTCCATACTGTGAAGCCCAGAACCGCGGTAAAATCCAAGCCAAAATACTGACTGACTTGAGCGACCAGGCACTCACTATAGATGACGTTGATATGGTGCGAGGTGAACGACTGGTTTTGCAGAAATTGCCCAAACTGTCTTTGTGAAATGAACACCTTGGTCAGCACCCAAGTACAGCACAGTTTGGATCAACTGAAGCGGCAATTTGCCCAGGCTGAACCTTTCAAGCATGTCGTGATCGATGATTTTTTGTCGCCAGAATTTTGCTGTCAATTACAGGCTTCGTTCCCTGCTTTTGATGACAAAAAAGCGGTCGATGAAAACGGTGTTGTGGGCAAAAAGTCGGTGCATGAATCCGTGGTCAAGATCAGTCCGGCCTATAAAAAACTGGATCAAATGATCAAAGGCACGCCGTTCATTAACATGATTGAACAAATCACTGGCATCCCCGGATTGAAGTATGATCCGTATTATTTTGGAGGCGGTACCCATGAAAACCAACATGGCCAAGAACTGGACCCGCATGTCGATTTCACCCACCACCCGATTTCAGGCCAACACCGCCGCTTGAACCTGATCATCTATTTGAATGACCATTGGGAAGCGGAGTGGGGCGGGAGCATTGAGTTTCATCGAAACCCCAAGTTGCCAAGGAAAGACGATTTCATTATCAGTGAACTGCCCCTGTTCAACAAAGCGGTTTTGTTTGAAACCAACAACATTTCATGGCATGGGTTTCCTCAAATCAATTTACCAAAAGACAAACAGCACCTGACGCGAAAATCATTTGCTTTGTATTACTACACCGACTTAAGAGACAGCCAAGTTCAACCGCATTCGACCATTTATGTGGAGAGGCCATTGCCTGATCACTTCAAAACGGGATTAACCCTCAATGATGCAGATGAAGCGGTTTTGAAGTCATCAATCGAGAGACGAGACCAACACATCGAAAGGCTTTATCACAACGTCACGGCTTTGATGAAACAAGTGGATGAATTAAAGCGTGAGGCCTTGCGTCAACAACACCAAGGCAAATCCTCTGTATTGGATGAATTGATCGAACAAGGTGATTTCAATGCCCAGCACTTGCTCAAAAAAATCCACGACATGGAACAATCCACTTCGTGGCGCATCACCCGGCCATTGCGCCGTTTCAAAAGGTGGTTGAAACGGCGTTGACCCATCACTGTTTCAACTGATAAACCATGTCACCTCCAAAGGCATGGATGTTCATGGCTTCAATTTGCCCCTGTTCATTGTGTTGAAATTTCACTTTAGACTGGGTCAGCTTCATTTTGAATTGGTGATTGCCAATGTGAATCAAACGGTAAGCGGGTTGATTGGGAAAGTGAATCATCAAATGGTCACCTTTGATGGCGGTTTTTATGGTTTTGTCGACTTTTGCATTATGAAATTGGCCTTGATACTGGCGCAAAGATTCTGGATTGATCGCCACCGGGAAGTCATGTTCTCGCAAGGGCGCTTCAGGCCAAATCAGGTGGCGAACCAAGTCTTCCACGTCGTGTTCGGCTTGGTTGGTGATGCCTGCCGCGACTTTGTTTTGCAAAGGATCTATCATCAACATGCTGCGAAAACCAGCCGTGCCACCGTTGTGCCACAAAACCCCTTTGTGGATGTGCCAACCCAAACCCAAGGTCAATCCTTGCTGCTCATAATGAGAACCGGTACTTAACTGGATGGCTTCTTTTAACTCGGGGTGGTCGGCTTTCAGGATGGCCAAACCATAGGTCATCAAGTCCTTGATGCTGCTGTTGACAGAACCGGCACCTGCCAGGGCTTTGAAATGCCAGTGAGGAACCTCGTATTTGCCAGAATAACCGGTCACTTTTAAATCCAAAGGAACTTGGGCGGCATCGGCATAACTGTTGTCCATACCCAATGGTTTGAAAACCCGCTCCGTCAGCAAAGATTGAAAGTCTTTTTGGTATCTGATGGCCATCAGTTCGCCCAATAAGCCAGCGCCGTAATTGGAGTAGCTGTAGTGTTGTTGATCGGGTTTGATGCGTTGCTCAGCCAACGCAGTGAGTAAATCGTCACGATCGTATTCGGCATAAGGGTCCGGACTCAAAATCTGGGTCATGTTGCCAGGCAGCCTGGGTAAACCCGATGAATGGGTGGCCAATTGTTTCAGGTTGATTTGTGCTGAACCCTGGCTGGGTTGATCAGGTAACCAAGTCATGATGCTTTGTTCCAGCGTGGCGTCTTTTTTGACCACGGCATCAGCCAACAACAAAGCGGTCATGGTTTTGGTTATGGATCCTATCTCGAATACAGCGTCTTGTGTGAGGGGAGTTTGGTTATTCAGGTTGGCCACGCCTGCAAATGCATAAACTGTTTCACCACCGTCATTGTAGGCCAATGCAATGCCTGGATTGAGGTCATGCTTGACCCGGTTGTTGGCTTCGGTTTGGATGTTTTCTGGAATGGAAGTGGCACTTCCTGTTAAACAGTGGCTGAGCAAAAAAGTCAGAAGCAATGTGTGTTTCATGTGGTCCTTTGTGAATATTTAAAGAATCATTATCTCATGGCTGAGTGAACAAATCATGGGTGATACGTCATGACCAACAGCACTGTATTTTGGTGTCCACTTTGGCATAGAATGATTCAATTTTTTAATAGCAGAAGGAGTACCTCATGAGAAAAGCCATGGCTTTGTGTTCGGTTTTGTTGGCAGGCAATGTGTTGGCCAGTGATTTGAAATTAGAAGATGTTTTGAATGATTATTATGAAGCCAAAGGCGGCTTGGAAGTCATCAAAAACATCAACAGCCTGTCCATCAAAGGCAAAATGACCATGGGTGCCATGGAAATTCCTTTGGACGTCAAAATCAAACGCCCAAACAAAGTGTACACATCATTTGAGTTACAAGGCATGAAAGGCATACAGGCTTATGATGGCGAAACCGGTTGGGCTGTGATGCCTTTCATGGGCAAACCAGACCCTGAAAAAATGGCCGACGATCAGCTCAAGCAAATTCAAGACCAAGCTGACATGGATGGTCCTTTGGTGGGTTACAAAGAAAAAGGCCACACGGTTGAATTGGTGGGTAAAAGTGATGTCGAAGGCACGCCTGTGATTGAGCTGAAAGTGGTCAAGAAAAACGGTGATGTGTTGCACATGTTTTTGGACGAAGAGTATAAATTGGAAGTGATGACCCGTGCCAAAACCAAAATGATGGGACAGGAAGTGGTGGCAGAGTCATACTTCAGCGGATACCAAGAAGTGGGTGACACCGTGGTCCCCTTCCAAACCTCAGTGAAAATGAATGGCCAGGTGGCACAATCCATGACTTTTGAAGACGTTCAAATCAACGTGGAGATCGATGAGAGTTTGTTCGTGATGCCTGCCGTAGAGAAAAAAGAAGCCGCCGCAGAAGCCGCAAAATAAACCAGGAAGGGAACAATGAAAAAGAGCATGTCAATTTGGTGCGCACTGGCTTTGGTGCCCAGTGCGTTGACTGTGGCGCAAGCCAAAGTGGATTCTTACACTTTTGGGGGCTTGAAAGCCCGCGCCATTGGACCGGCTGTGATGAGTGGCCGGATTTCTGCTTTGGATGCCACACACACCGACACCCCCATCATTTATGCGGGTACGGCCAGTGGCGGTTTGTGGAAATCAAAAGACGGTGGCATTGGTTTTGACCCT
>JAUHZH010000230.1 GCA_030426065.1 Gammaproteobacteria bacterium | reverse complement strand
ACACCCTGATGATTTACCCACATACAAGGCATTTTTTGAAAAACAAATCGTCAGAGCCAAGCGCTTTTGGGAAGCACTCACCATCAAACAAGATCATGAAGATGCGCCATTCATTGTTTTTGGAGGTGATTGCAAAAGGACACCAGACAAACTGGTTTTAGAGCACATCAACGAGGAAAAAGTCCTTCACCTCAAACCCAGTCAAATTCAAGAACCCCAGCCAGGAATCGATTATAAACGTTTGATGGTGGCACCGGGCGATGGCCAAGTCACCAAAGCCTCCCTACTGGGCAGAACAAAAAAACCAGAATACGGTGTGGCTGTTGATTACCCGATATTCTTGTGTGAAAACCACTTGAAATTGACCAACAACATCAACTTTCAGGACAACCTACTACACATTTTGCTACAGTGACCATCATTCAGCCACTGAAGTGCCATTTTCCACGAATGCTTTGAAGTCTTCCAAAAACAGGCAAGATTGTTTCTTGAACATGGATGTGGGCATGAACCAGGACATGATGCGCATGAACCCTGAAAATTTGAACTCACAATCCGAGTGCCAAACGGTGTGACCATTGGCATCTTCAGTGAACCTGTTTTTAACCAAATTGCAAACACCTTTGGTTTCATAAGTGGCATCAAAAAACTCAGGAAAATCATACTTAACAATGGTTTCCACCATTTCCATGTCACGCTTACCGAATTTGTAGTTAAGCTTCATTTTCGCCCCTTCACGCCCTGGATCGCCTCCCAGCAGCTCGTATGAGACCAACCCCTTTTGCCAGTGTTTCATGTTCTCTGCGTTGTCCAACAATTCAATCACGCGTTCACGTGGCGCTTCAATGGTGATGTTCGTTTGGAATTTCATGCTGACCTCGTCAATGTTTTGTTTTGATCATCGTAGCACCACACGTGCTCTTCTTTTAAATGGCAGCCGCCAACCCAGTGGTTGATGCCATTGAGATTGATGTGGTTATTTGTTCCATTCAGGACTTGCTCTCCTGTGGGTGTTAATGACACCACCCTAGACCATGGATTCTCCTCATCTGTGGCGGACAACAATGGATTGGGGCACAACAACATGGCTTGAACCAACTCATGGAACACCGAATCACCCATGAATTTGGGCTCTTCTGCTTGTTGCATCAATTGAAACAATTCACTCTGTTTGTGTTCTTTGAGCAACAGCGGATTCAAAATCCTTTGTTGGCTGAGGCTCAGGCCTGTCTTGGGGTGAGGCAATTCGCTGAGCAAACGATCCACAGCCCCATGCATGTATTTCAATGACATGGCAACATCATTCAGACATGCCAGCAACGATTCTGGCGTGCTGTGCGTCACTGCCTGCCAAACTTTGACGGCATCCATCAAGTGATTTTCATTAATTGGGACTTTGTTTTCATGTGCCGTTCGAATGGCTTGTGAACTTGACTCACCAATATAATGATCGGTTTGGATCAAGTGGAATGTGTTGCGGATTTCGCTGGTTTGGGCCAACAAATACAGTACTTGGCACAGCTGCAACTGGTCATACAAATCATGTTCAAACCACAAATTGACTGCATCATATTCACTGGCTTGTTCCCAAACATGGCGCCGGTGTTTAAAATCAGATTCGATGCCTTCAATGGGCATGCAAAAAAAATCACTTAAGAATTGTATGCGGGGTGGATCAAACCGATTCAATGATTGGGCCGGCAGCACAGGTCCAACGTGCAAAACATCCTGCCATGGCAGAAAATCACCTTCAAATCCAGCATGCTGGATCACTGCCACACCACTGTCACCGTTGGTAATGTGTAACCCTTGTTTCACTCAAGTTCAGCCAGTACACATCGCAAGGTGCCGTAATCATACATGCCATCCAAAGCATCGTAGACTGGCTTGAGCTTTTTGTCTTCCAAATACTCTGTCATCTCAGCGGTTTGAATGATGTATTCAATTTCGTTGTCATCCAAACCGGTCACGTCTTTTTTATCAACCAGCCCAACTGCAATCGCTTGCGACAAATGCATGTACACGGTGTTGATGTTCATTTCCAATGTTTCAGCGACTTGCTCAACGTCTTTGAACTCCAGAAAATGATCCAAAGTCACATTAACCGAATCTTCCAGTCGGTTGTCCAACTTTTCCGGCAAAGGGTTGTCTTTGATGACTTGAATGAACTGTTTACCGTATTTGGCCAACTTGTATTCACCCACACCTTGGATGTACATGAATTTTTCACTTTCCACCGGTCTTTTGCGGATCATTTCAAGCAAAGAGGCATCTGAAAAAATAACATAAGGTGGAACTCCCTGATCAGCGGCCAAGTTGGAACGTAAGGCTTTCAAAGCATCCCAAAGCACTTGATCGTGTCGCCCCAGTTCAATTTCGTCTTTTTTCTTGGTTTTGTTTTTCGACTTGACGACTTCCCGGATATAAAACGCTTCTTCACCTCGCAGCACCGGTTTGGCTTTTTGATTCAACTGCAGCGAACCGTGTTCTTCTGCCACGTCTATATATCCTTTGCTTATCATTTGGCGATACAAACGTCGCCACCACGTTTTAACGTGCTCTTTCCCTATCCCAAAAATCGACAATTCATCGTGTTTTAATTCTTTGACACGTTCATCGGTGTCTACGCCCAAGAGCAAATCTATCAAATACATCATGCCAAAACGATGGCCGGTGTGATGGATCGCTGACATCGCCATTTGGGCTTCTTTGGACGCGTCTATTTTCTCTGGAGGATTCAGGCAATTGTCGCAATTCCCACAAGGTTCTGGCAGGTCCTCATCAAAATAACGCAACAAGGTCTGCCTGCGGCAGTCCAATTGTTCACAGAGGTCCACCAAGGCGTCCAATTTGCCATGAAGCACATTTTTGTGTTCATCACCGGCTTCGGATTCACGAATGAACTGCCTTTGCATCACCACATCTTGGTAGTTGTACGCCATCCATGCATTGGAGGGCAAGCCATCGCGTCCAGCCCTGCCCGTTTCTTGGTAATAAGATTCGATGTTTTTGGGCATAGAAAAGTGGGCAACAAAACGAACATCCGGTTTGTCGATGCCCATGCCAAATGCAATGGTGGCAACGATGATGACGCCCTCTTCTCTTAAAAATGTGGCTTGGTTGGCCTGACGGATTTTATTCGACAAACCCGCATGATATGGCAAGGCTTTGCGGCCCTGTTTAACCAAAAATTCTGCCACTGACTCCACTTTGCGCCTGGACAAACAATAAACGATGCCTGCATCTTCCATGTGGTTTTCTTTGATGAACCGCCACAATTGCTGTTTGCCATTGTCTTGTTCTTCAATGGCGTAGGTGATGTTCGGTCGGTCAAAAAACATGGGCATCCGTTAAATCCAATTCACTGATGATTTCATCCCGGACTCGCTGGTCAGCAGTTGCGGTCAGCGCAATCCTGGGTACATCAGGAAACGATTTGTGAAGGATGGACAGTTGCTGATATTCTTTTCTGAAATCATGCCCCCATTGCGACACACAATGCGCCTCATCAATGGCGAACAAACCGACATCAACTTCATGCAAGAAGGCTTGCATTTCTTCACTGACCAACCTTTCTGGCGACAGGTAAAGCAGATCCAACACACCTTCTGTAGCAGATTGCTTGACTGCTTCCACGTCTTTGGCAGCCAATGTTGAGTTGATGTATGCGGCTTTGACGCCCAATTGAGACAGTGCGTCTACTTGGTCTTGCATCAATGCGATCAGTGGAGACACGACCACACCGACACCTTGTCGGGCCATGGCAGGAATTTGGTAACACAGTGACTTTCCACCGCCCGTGGGCATCAAAACCAAAGCATCTTGGCCTGAAATGACGGCTTCTACGATGTCCTGCTGCTGATTGCGGAAGTCAGCATAACCAAACACTTCTTGTAATATTTTTTGTGCTTGAGTCATTCAATGATTCTAAACAATCATGAATCATTTTTCAAGACGCCAAAAAACTTGATCACAGAATATTCACATTCTCATGTTTTGAGAATACCTCTTGATTTAATGACACCATCACATCAGGAAAATTAGCATGGTTCACATCACTGAAAAGAAAATCATCCTTCCCATCATGGCGACTTCAACGTCATTGTTCTTGCCTCATTGGCTCTCACTGTGTCTGGTTGTTGCCACGCTGTTGTTTTTGGGCTTCACCCAAGTCCAAGCCACCCATTGGAAGAAATTGTGGCTCATGGCAAAAGAATTCATTGCCTTATCAGCGGTTATAGCCATCATCTCCATCTGGTTGTGGCAGTTACACAGCTGGTTTAACCCTTGAGTAGTGTCCTGACCTTGATAGGACATTCGACACATGTGCAAAAGTGATGTTTTCCCTTAAAATGTTGGCCAATTTA